>JBOGVL010000117.1:0-8457 GCA_050692535.1 Actinomycetota bacterium
GCCCCGCACCCCGTTCGGAGAGGAGGAGCCGATGGGGAGGCTGGACGACCGCGTCGCCCTCGTGACGGGGGGGTCGCGCGGGCTCGGTGAGGGCATCGCCCGCCACCTCGCCGCCGAGGGTGCGATCGTCGTGTGCGCCGACGTCATCGACGCGACGGAGGTCGCCAGCTCGCTGCCGGCGAGTCCGTCCGGGCGCAAGGGCAAGGCGGTGCACCTCGACGTCACGAACACGCCCGAGGTCGACGAGGTGATCGCCGACGTCGGGCGGGAGTTCGGATCCCTGGACATCCTGTGCAACAACGCCGGCGTCGCGCACCCGATCGCGCACGTCGTGGACACGCCGGACGAGGTGATCGAGCGTGTCTTCGCGGTGAACGTGCGCGGGGTGATCGCGTGCACGCGCGCCGCGGCAAGGCTCATGAAGGAGCAGCGCCGCGGTCGCATCATCAACACCGCGTCGCAGGTCGGGAAGACGGCCTGGCCGGACTGGGGGGTGTACTCGGCGTCGAAGGCGGCCGTGATCGCGATCACGCAGGTCACCGCCGTCGAGCTCGCACCGTGGAACGTCCGGGTGAACGCGGTCTGCCCGGGCACCATGCTCACGAACATGACGCGCACGGGCATGAGCGGCTACCTGAAGGACGACATGACGCTGGAGCAGATGATCCAGGACAAGGAGGCGACGATCCCGCTGCAGCGCCTCGGGACGCCGGACGACATCGGGAACCTGTGCGTCTTCCTCGCTTCCGACGAGTGCTCGTTCACGACGGGAGCGGCGATCAACTTGACCGGCGGGGAGATGGTGAGCTTCTGACGGCCCGCCGTCCGGGAGGAGGTTCCGCTCGATGACCGTCCGCAACTACTTCCACGTCGGCATCCTCGTGCCCGATATCCGCGCCGCCATGACGAAGTTCTCCGACGTGCTCGGGCTGGAATTCAAGGAGCCGGCCGTCGCGCACGTGGACGACTTCGACGACACGACGGGGCGGCGGACGCTCGACCTCCTCATCACCTGGGCGACGACCGGGCCGCCGTTCGTCGAGCTGCTCGAGGCGCAGGGGGCGGACGGCCTCTACGGCTCCCGGCAGCTGGGCCTGCACCACGTCGGGCTGTACGACCCCGGGCCGGAGGCGCTCATCGAGGAGCTTTTGGGCAAGGGGCTCCGCCGCGAGGCGACCCAGTGGTCGGAGGACGGTCGGATCATCGCCGTCTACACGGCCCCCGAGGAGATGCACGGGACGAGGCTGGAGTTCATCGACCAGGGGCGCGAGCAGGGCATGAACGACTGGATCGCCGGGAAGAGCTGGGCGGACTAGGGGGCGGGGCTGGACGGCGAGGGACCGAGCAGCGGGGACGCGGTCGGTGGTACCACCGCCTACCTCCGCGTGGAGGGCATCTCCAAGCGATTCGGGTCGATCCGCGCGCTGACCGACGTCTCCTTCGAGGTGCGGGCGGGCGAGGTCATGGCCCTCGTCGGCGAGAACGGCGCCGGCAAGAGCACGCTCGTGAAGATCCTCGTGGGCCTGCATCGGCCGGACGACGGCCGGATCCTCATCGAGGACCGCGAGGCCGACCTGTCCAGCGCGAGGAGGGCCGAAGGCGAACGGATCGCGATCGTCCAGCAGGAGCTGTCGCTCGTGCGGACGATGTCGGTCGCGGAGAACGTGTTCCTGGGGGACACGCGAGCGCCGACGTGGCGGACCGGCCGACGGCTGGCCGCCCTCGCGGCCCCGTTCCTCGCCCGCGTCGGCCTCGGCTCGCTCGACCCGCGACGGACTGTCGGCTCGCTCTCCGTCGCCGAGCGCCAGCTGGTCGAGATTGCCCGGCTCATCGCCCGGGACGCCCGCGTGCTCATCCTCGACGAGCCGACGGCGGCGCTCTCCGATCGCGAGATCGAGCGGGTCATCGAGGTCGTGCGCGCCGTCCGCTCGGAGGGACGATCGGTGATCTATGTGACCCACCGGCTCGGCGAGGTGTTCGAGCTCGCGGACCGCGTCACGGTGTTCCGGGACGGGAAGAGCCAGGCGCCGGTCGCCGTATCCGAGCTCACGCTGAACGGGCTCGTCGAGCGGATGCTCGGCGTCCCGCTCGAGAACCTGTACCCGCCGCGCAGCGCCGGGTTCGGGGAGCCGGTGCTCCGCGCCGCCGGCGTGGAGACGGCCGGGGTTCGCGCACCCGTCGACCTCGAGGTGCGGACGGGCGAGATTCTGGGGCTCGCCGGCCAGCTCGGGAGCGGCTCGGCCCCACTGCTCCGGAGCCTTGCGGGTGCGCAGCCGCGCTCGGGGTCCGTGACGGTTCGCGGGACCGAACTCCCGCCCCACGCGATCCGGCGGGCCGTGCGAGCGGGGCTGGTGTACTGCTCGGCCGACCGCAAGGTCGACGGGCTGTTCCTCGGACGCGACGTGGACGAGAACCTGACCTCGACCGCGCTCGGCCGCGTGAGCGCGTGGGGGTGGCTGAGCCGCCGGCGCGAACGGAATCTGGCCGACGAGCTCGCCACCACGTTCCGGATCGACCGGGCGCGTCTGGGCTCGGCCGCCGGGACGCTCTCGGGGGGCAACCAGCAGAAGGTCGCGCTCGGCAAGTGGCTCGCGCCCCGACCCCGGGTGCTCCTGGTCGACGAGCCCACGCGCGGGGTGGACGTCGGCGCTCGCGCGGAGATCTACCGGCACCTCCGGTCGCTCGCCGATTCCGGGCTGGCGATCGTGCTCGCATCGTCGGACATGCAGGAGGTGCTGGGGCTGGCCGACACGATCGCGACCTTCTACCGGGGGCGCCTGGTCAACGTGTCGCCCGTGGAGGAGACCGACGCCGCCACGGTGATGCGCGAGGTGATGCACCCGGAGAACCACCGGGAGGAGGTCGCGTGACGAGCGGTCGCACCGTGGCCCCCCGGTCCGTCACCGACGACGCCCTCGAGGCGGCCGAGGCCGAACGGCTCGCGTCGCCCTGGCGGGTACCGGCGATCGTCGGAGCGGCGGTGCTCGCGCTCCTGGTGATCGGCTGGATCACCACACCCCGGTTCGTCACCGTCGACAACGCGCTCATCATCGTCCGGTCCGCGTCGATCATCGGCATCGTCGCCGTCGCGCTCACGTTCGTCACGATCTCCGGCAACTTCTTCTCGCTATCGCTCGGCGAGACGGCGTCGTTCAGCGCGATCGCCTTCTCGTTCGTCGTCTCCGAGGACTGGGGCGTGCCCGCGGCCGTGGGGCTCACGCTGACGTTCGCGATCGCGATCGGCATCCTCCAGGGCGCGGTGGTCGCCGCGGGCGCGAATCCGATCATCACCACGCTCGGCGCGGGTGCGGCCCTCTTCGGGCTGGCGGCGGTGCTCACCGACAACAAGACCATCCGCACGGGCTCCAACGTCGCCGATTGGATCGGCCGCGGCCGGCCGCTCGGGATCCCGAGCCAGACGTGGGCGTTCGTGGTGCTCTCGATCATGGCCGCGGTGGTGCTGGCGAAGACGCCGTTCGGCCGGCGACTCACGCTCGTGGGGTCGAACGCGGCCGCGGCGACGGCGGCGGGACTGCGTCGCAGCACCGTCGCCATCGCCGCGTTCGCGATCGCGTCGCTCGGGGCCGGACTCGCGGGGATGTTCACGGCGGCGCAGGTGGGACAGGGGATCACCGATCAGTTCCCCGAGCTCAACATCAACGCGATCGCCGCCGTGCTGGTCGGCGGGGCCGTGGTCTCCGGTGGGGAGGGCTCGATGCTCCGCACGGCGCTCGGCGCCGTGTTCATCGCCGGGCTCGACAACCTCCTCGTGATCCGCGGCCATTCCTACGGCGTCCGGTTGACCGTGACCGGGCTGGCGGTGCTGGCCGGGGTCGCCCTGTTCAACGCCTTGCGGCGGAGGAGCGCGTGATGCCACGGCTTCGGCTCGGCCGGGTGATGGTCTCGAGGCTCGTGCTCGCCGTGGTGGTGTTCGGCTACTTCGCGGCGACCGAGGAGCGGTTCTTCACGACGAACAACGTCTTCACGATCTTCGAGGGCTTCGCCCAGCTCGGCCTCGCCGCGCTCGCGATCGGGCTCACGATCATCGCCGGCGAGCTCGACCTGTCCGTCGGCTCGGCGGCAGCCGTCGGCGGGATCCTCGCCGTCACGTGGGCTGGGCTCGGACTCGTCCCCGCCGTCCTGCTCGTGACGCTCCTCGGCGCCGCGTTCGGCGCGGTCCAGGGGTATGCCATCCATCGGCTCAAGATCGCGTCGATCGTGTTCACGCTCGGGACGCTGATCGCGCTCCGCGGGCTCGCCTTCGTGATCTCGAACGAGGACACCGTCGTCGTCCCCGACCTGGACGTCGCGCTGGCCGTGAAGCGCCAGCTCTGGATCTTCTCGCCATTCAGCCTCGTCACCATCGGGGTGCTCGTCGCGACCGCCCTGTTCCTCCAGTTCTCTCGCTGGGGGCGCGAGATCTACGCGATCGGCGGCGGACGGAGCGAGGCCGTCGCCGCCGGCGTGCCGGTTGGACGCCCGCTCGTCCTGACCTTCATGCTGTCCGGTGCCATGGCGGGGCTCACCGGGGCGCTGACGTCGCTGAAGTCGGGGAGCGCGGCCCCCGCCGGCTTCGCGGACCTGTTGCTGCCCGCGGCGACCGCGGCCCTCATCGGCGGGGTGGCCATCAGCGGTGGGAGCGGATCGGTGCTCGGGATCGCGGTCGGATCGTTGACCCTCCGGTTCGTGATCAGCGGTCTGAGCCTGCGCGCCGAGCCCTTCTACGTCCTCACGCTCGCGACCGGCGTGCTGCTGCTGTTCGTGATCGCGATCGAGCTGCTGGTGGACCGGCCGGAGGCGCGTCAGCGACTCCGCGACTGGCGGGCTCGACGCCGAAGAGAGGTGTCTCGTGCCGAGCCCGCGTGAGCTTGAGAGCACGCCCGGACCGACCGCGGACAAGGCCGCGGCGGCCACGGGCAAGCCGGCCAACGTCACGCTCCGCGACGTGGCAAAAGCCGCGGGCGTCCACTACTCGACGGCCTCCCGCGCGCTGTCGGGCGATGGGGCGCTCCGCGTCCGGGCATCCACGGCCGAGCGCATCCAGCGGGCCGCCGAAGAGCTCGGCTACCGGCCGCACATGGGGGCTCGCGGCCTGCGCAAGGGCAGGACCGGGATCATCGGGGTCGTCGTCGCCGACCTCGGGAACTCGTTCATCGCACCCGTGATCCGCGGGATCGAGAACACCCTGGAGCCGCGCGGCCTGATGGCGGTCATCGCGGAGACGCAGGACGAGCCCGGACGGTTCGCGAAGGCCCTCGAGCACCTGGCGAGCCGCCGGGTCGATGCGCTCATCACCAGCTCGGCGCGCATCGGCGACGCCGAGACGCTCACGGCGTTCGCCGGGCGCGAGGCGCCGGTCGTCCTGGTCGTGCGGAACCTCCCCGGGAGCGGGCTGCCCTGTGTCCACGCCGACGACCGTCGCGGCGGCGAGCTCGCCGCGGGCTACCTCATCGAGCTCGGGCACCGGGTACTGTCGCAGCTTCGCGGGCCGCAAGACATGCAGCCGTTCCTCGAACGCGCCGAGGGCTTCGCGGAGACCGTGCTCGAACGCGACATCGAGCTCGTCGAGATCGACGAGTCGGCGGCGTCACCGACACACGAGGAGGGACAGCGGCTGATGGTGCACCTGCTCGCCGGGCGAACGCCGAAGCCGAGCGCGATCTTCGCGCACAACGACCCGATGGCGATCGGGGCCCTCGACGTGCTCGTGCGCAGCGGGCTGACCTGTCCCGCCGACGTGTCGATCATGGGGTTCAACGACAACGACTTCACCGATCACGTGAACCCGCCGCTGTCCACGATCAGGACGCACGCGTACGAGATGGGCCGGCGGGCCGGCGAGCTCACGACCCGCCTGCTCGAGGACGGCGAGGTGGCCGTGCCCGATGTGATCATCCCGCCCCTGCTGATCCCTCGCGCGTCGACGCGGAGGCACCCGTGAGCGTCCTCGAGCGGTTCGCCCACCGGATCGGCGGCCGCGACGTCCCGCCCGCCACGGGCGAGTACCTTCCGACGTACGACCCGATGACCGGCGAGCCGTGGGCCGAGATCGCCCGCGGCAACGAGGCCGACGTGGCGTCCGCGGTCGACGCCGCGCGCTCGGCGTTCGGGGAGTGGCGCCGTACCTCCCCCTCGGCCCGCAGCGCGCTCCTGTCTCGCGTCGCCGATCTCATCGGCGAGCACGCGGACGAGCTCGCCGCGATCGAGTCTCGCGACATCGGCAAGGTCATCCGCGAGATGCGGGGCCAGATGACGGGGCTGGCCGCGTGGTACCACTACCACGCGAGCCTGCCGTATCACCTCGACGGGCGGGTCGTGGCCCTCGACCGCGCGTCCATCCTGAACTACACGCGCCGCGAGCCCTTCGGCGTCGTCGGCGTCATCGCCCCCTTCAACTCGCCGATCCTCCTCGCGAGCTGGTCGCTCGGGCCGGCGCTCGCGGCCGGCAACGCGGTCGTCATCAAGCCGTCGGAGGTGGCGTCGGCCTCACTCGTCCGGTTCGTGCGGCTCTTCGACGAGGCCGGGTTCCCCCCCGGGTGTGTGAACGTCGTGACCGGCCTCGGCCACGAGGCCGGCGACGCGCTGGTCGGGCACGAGGACGTCGGCAAGGTCGTGTTCACGGGAGGCGTCGAGACCGGACGCCGGGTCGCGGCCCGTGCCGCCGGCGCCCCCAAGCCGACGCTGCTCGAGCTCGGCGGGAAGTCGGCCAACATCGTCTTCCCCGACGTGCGCGACGTCGCGTCGGTGGCCAACGGCGTGATCGCCGGGATCTTCGCCGCCGCCGGGCAGACCTGTGTGGCCGGCTCCCGGCTCCTGGTCCACCACGACGTCGCCGACGAGCTCGTCGAGTCGATCTCGGCGAGGGCGGAGACGGTGGTGTTGGGCGACCCGCGGGACGACGGGACGGAGATGGGGCCGCTGTCCCAGCCGAAGATCCGCGAGGGGATCGAGGCGCGGGTCGGTGCCGCAGTCGCGGCCGGTGCCACGGTGCGCGCCGGCGGCGCGCCGTGGGGCGACGCCGGGTGGTTCTATCGCCCGACGGTGATCGAGGACGTCACGAACGAGATGGACGTGGCCCGTCAGGAGCTGTTCGGGCCGGTGCTCGCCGTCCTGCGGTTCGGATCGAACGAAGAGGCCGTCGCGATCGCCAACGACTCGCCGTTCGGACTGGCCGCCGGCCTGTGGACCCGCGACGTCGGCCGTGCGCACGCCGTCGCCGCGGAGCTCGATGCCGGGACCGTCTGGGTCAACACCTACCGGGCGGTGAACTTCGCGTCTCCGTTCGGGGGCCGCAAGATGAGCGGCTACGGTCGCGAGAACGGCGTCGAGGGGCTGCTCGAGTTCACCCAGCCGAAGAGCGTGTGGGTCGAGACGAGCGACGAGGCGATCGGCGACCCGTTCGTGCTCCGCGGATGAGGCTCCCGCTCGACGGCGTCCGCGTGGTGGACGTGACGCTCAACATCGCGGGCCCGTACGGGACGATGATCCTCGGGGACCTCGGCGCGGACGTGCTGAAGATCGAGCGTCCCGGCGTCGGTGACGACGCCCGGCGGATGACCCCCGCGGTCGGCGACGGCTCCGCCTACTTCGCGGCCATCAACCGGAACAAGCGCTCGGTCGCGCTGGATCTCCGCGACGGCGCCGACCGTGCACGGCTCGAGGAGCTGCTCGGCCACGCCGACGTGTTCACGACGAACCTGCTCCCGGGCAAGCTCGAGGCGCTGGATCTCACGTTCGACGAGATCCACGGGCGGTTCCCACGGCTCGTCTACGCGGAGATCGGCGGCTACGGCGACGGGCCGGAGCAGGAACGCCCCGGGTACGACATGGTGTTGCAGGCGCGCTCCGGCCTGATGAGCGTGACGGGTGAGCCCGGACGGCCCCCGGCACGTGTCGGCGTGTCGATCCTCGACATGGGGGCCGGGATCTGGCTGGCGGTCGGGGTGCTTGCGGCGCTCCGCGAGCGGGACCGGACGGGGGCGGGGATCCGCGTCGCGACGTCGCTCCTCGAGGTCGGAGCCGCGTACATGGCGTACGACCTCGCCGCGTATCAGCTGACCGGCGCGGCGCCGGGCCCGCGCGGCAGCGGTCACCCCGCCTTCGCCCCGTACGGCGCGTTCCGCACGGCCGACGGCTGGCTGGCGCTCGGCGTCGGGGCCGACCATCTGTTCCGGAGGCTCGCCGAGGGGGTCGGGCGACCCGAGTGGCTCGAGGACGAGCGATTCGCGAAGAACGGCGATCGCGTCGCCAACCGCGTCGCATTGGGCGAGCTGCTCGAGGCCGTGCTGGCGGAACGCCCCGTCGCCGAATGGGTCCCGCGGCTGCGGGCGGCGGGGGTGCCCGTCGACGAGGTCGCCGATGTCGACCGCGTGCTCGGCGACGAGCAGCTCGAGGCGGTCGGCGTCTGGGTCGACGTCCCGGCCGACGGGGCGGTCCTGCGCCAGCCCGGCCTCCCCC
>JBOGVL010000118.1:0-8382 GCA_050692535.1 Actinomycetota bacterium
TCCGTCGCCTGCTCCACCGCGGCGGCGACGTCGCCCGGGGCGGCTCGGCGGAGCCGCGCGAGCACCGACCGCGGCCCGGGACGACGGAGGAACGCGCCGTCGCGGACCTGGTAGGGGATCGACGCCGCCGCGAACGCCTCCTCGAACGCCTCCGACCGCGCGTTGATGCGGTACAGCACCGCGATCTCGTCGTAGGGCACGCCGCCCTCGTGCAGCCGTCGCGCCTCGGCGACGATGAACGCGACCTCGGCCGCAGCGTCCGGGAGCGCGCGAGCGGTCGGACCGGGACCGTCGCCGAACGTCGCGCGGAGCGTCTTGCGGAATCCGCCGAGGTGCTCGCCGAGCGCGTTGGCGACCGTGAGCACCTGCGGCGTCGACCGGTAGTTCTCCTCGAGCCGCACGATCTTCGCGCCCGGGTAGCGCTGGGGGAACGAGAGCAGGTACTCGGGCGTCGCGCCGGTGAACGTGAAGATCGTCTGGTGGTCGTCGCCGACGACGCACAGCTCGTCGCGGCCGCTGAGCCAGCGCTCGAGGAGCGCCTGCTGCAGCGGGTTCACGTCCTGGTACTCGTCGACGGTGAACGCTCGGAACCGCTCGCGGACGCGCTCGGCCGCGGACGGGTGCTCGTCGTACAGCCGCACGGCGAGCCCGAGCATGTCCTCGAAGTCCATCCGGCCCGTGCGCTGCTTGCGTCGCTCGTAGCCGTCGTACACGCGGTGCATCAGCTCGGCGGGGATCGGCGGCTCGTGGCCGGCCCCGCCGAGCTCGGCCAGATACCGCTCGGGCGGGATCATCCGGTTCTTCGCCCACTCGATCTCGTTGGCGAGCTCGCCGCGTGGCAGATAGCGGTGCGGCGGGGGAAGCGCGTTGGCGAGCGAGGAGATCAGCGGCGCCTTCGAGCCCAGGATCTCGGGCAGAACCGAGCCCGTGAGCTCGGGCCACCAGCGCGAGAGCTGCGAGAGCCCGGCCGCGTGGAACGTCCGCGCCTCGACGCCCCCGACGCCGAGCCGCGCCAGCCGCTCCTTGAGCTCGCGAGCCGCCTTCTCCGTGAACGTGACCGCGAGGATCGCGTGCGAGGGGAACGCCCCGGACGCGACCTGCGCCGCGATCCGGTGCGTGATCGTGGTGGTCTTGCCGGTGCCGGCGCCCGCGAGGATGGCGACGGGGCCTCGCGTCGCCTCGGCGGCCTCGCGCTGGGCGCGGTTCAGTCCCGCCAGGGTCTCCTCCAGCCTCGGCACGCGGCGAACGTTATCTCCCTCCACCGACAGTCAGCGCTCCGCCAGCCGCTCGAGCGCCCGGGTCGCCGCCTCGAGCGTGCGGAGGTCGTCCGGGCTCGAGTCGCGGAGCCGCCCGGCGAGCACCTCGACCCGCCGAGCCCGCCCCTTCTCCATCAGGCGGCGGCCCGCCGGGGTGACCCGGACCGTGACGGTCCGCCGGTCCTCCCGGCCCCGGACGCGTTCGGCCAGACCCGCGTCCTCGAGGCCCGTGACGATCCGCGTGATCGCCGGCGGCGAGACGCGCTCGATGGCCGCGAGCCGCCCGATGGTCCTCGGGCCGCCGAACGCGAGGACCGACAGCACCGACGCGCGCTCGGGCGTGAGGCCCATCTCGCGGTCGACCTGCGCCACCTGTCGCAGCAGGTGGATCGCCAGCGAGTGCAGCCGGTTGGCCGTCCGCGTCGCGCGGTCGTCGGCCAGGCCTCGAGGGACGGGTGGTATCGCCATCGCGGTTGACAGGCTCCCTTCATACCATGAAAGATTGCAGATGTTAAGCACTTGCCGCAGCGAGAGGAGCCGGTGATGGCGTTCGAGGGACTCGGGCCGATCGGACAGATCCATGTGAGCGTGACCGACGTCGACCGCTCCGTCGCGTTCTACCGGGACGTGCTCGGTGTCCCGTTCCTGTTCCGGGTGCCGGGACAGCCGATGGCATTCTTCGACTGCGGCGGGGTCCGCCTGTACCTCGGCGTGCCGGAGTCGGAGGAGTTCCGCTCGAACCCGATCCTCTATTTCCGGGTCGACGACATCGCCGAGGCCCACGAGGTGTTGCGCGATCGCGGCGTCGAGTTCCGCGCCGCGCCGCACCTCGTCCACCGCACCGAGACCTCGGAGCTCCACATGGCCTTCTTCACCGATCCGGACGGGAACAACCTCGCTCTCATGGCCGAGAGGCCGGCCGTTCCGACGTAGCTGCGGATCGGGGGCGGGTCCGAGACGGGACGGAGGCGGGCCCGAGGACCCGCCTCCGTTGGAACGAACGATCCTGGATGGTGCTACTCCGTTCCTTCGCCCTCCCCTTCTTCCTCCTCGTCGCAGTCGCCGGGTCCGGTCGTGCCCTCGTTGAAATCGGTGAGGGCGTCGACCAGCGCACTGGTGTCATCCGGGGACAGGAAGCCCGATCCGACCGGCGGGACCACCAGGCCCCCGATCAGCGCGTCGGCATCCGCGATCGCCTGGGCGATGTCGGTGTCGTCCGCGCCGTTCGCGACGTTCAGCTTCGCGGCGATCAGCTGGTGGGCCAAGCTGATCAGGCCGTTGCCGGCGACCGGCTCGTCGAAGATGCTCCCCAGCTCGGCGGCGGTGTAGGTCACCGAACCGAGCGCGAGCGAGCTCACCGGCCAGACCTCCGGGTGGTTCTTCCAGAAGCCCTGCGTGAACGTGCAGCCGCCGTCCGTCGGAGGGCACGTCACCGAGATCGACGCGGTGGCGGTCTTGCTGCGTGCCCTGCTTCCCACGGTCAGCGTGGCGGTGTTGGTGAGGACGTAGTCGCAGAGCTCGGGGTTCGTTGCAGCCTCTACGGTCACGGAGAAGGACGCCCCCGCCGCGAGGCTGGCGATCGTGCACGTCAGGATATCGCCGCCCGGATCGTCCGCGATCGAGCACTCGGCCACGTCCGGGTTCTCGACCCAGGCGAGTCCCGAGTCGGGCAGGACGTCGGAGATCACGACGTCGTTCGCGGCCGACGTGCCGGTGTTGGCTGCGTCGAGCGTGAAGCTGGCGACGTCGCCGGCCTCGATCGTCGGACTCCCCGCCGTCTTCTCGAACGTCACGAACGGCTTGGCGGCGGCCGGGACGGCGAACAGTCCGACCACCGTCGCGAAGACGGAAACGAGGATCAGGGACCGGCCGGCGCGACCGGCCGTGTTGGAACGCTTGGAGCTCATCGGCCCTCCTCAGCTCCCGACTGAGGCCGATCACTGCCGACCTCTCGGGCTCGATGTGCTCCCGCGATTGCGGGAGCGAAACTACAACGACTGGATGACTTGGATTGTCGAGGACTCAGCTCATGGTTCACCCACCTCCCGATCGTGCTCTGTAGGGAATCGCTGTGAGGGCCCATCGCGTTACAGCGTTCGCCGAAATGCCCGACACGCTCCCGGTCTGCGACCGGCTACAGGATGGGGAAGTTGAGAGGGAGGCCGGCGAGGCCGGCGTCGACGGCCACCAACGACCATCCCCCGAGGCTCGACACGACCAGGCGGTTGCCGGCGAACGCGACGTTCGCGGGCTGGTTGAGCACCACGCCGTCGGGATCCTCGGCGAACACGTCCACGGCGCCGCCGGGAGCGATGCGCCAGATCCGGTCCGGCCGGTAGCACCCGACGAACAGCGTCCCGTCCTCGGCGAGCGCCAGCCCGTCGGGCTGCGAGCCCGCCAGGTCAACGACGGTCTGCGGTTCGCCGGCGGTCCCGTCGTCCGCGATCGGGATGCGCACGACGGCCCGGCCCCTCGACTCGACGACGAGCAGCGAGCCGCCGTCGGCGTCGAGGCAGCAGCCGTTGGGGAACCGGGGCACCCGATCGGTCCACACGACGGTCTCGCCCCCCGGCGCCACGCGATAGACGAGTCCGTCGTCATCGCCCCACTCACCGGAGTCGGTGACGTAGAGGGAGCCCGCGTCGTCGAACGCCGCGGAGTTGGGCACCCGCATCGGCCGTTCTCGGGTGCCGGCCGAGTGAGCCGAGACGTCACCCCCCGGCGAGATCCGCTGCACGCACGCGTTGCCGTAGTCGCACGCGTAGACGTTCTCGGCGCCGTCGAGCGCGAGGCCGTAGATGAACCCGCCGGTCGTCGCGACCTCGCGCGGCGTTCCGTCGGATCCGATGCGGTAGATCTGCCCCGCCTCCCCGCCCGCGTACACCACGCCGTCGGGCCCGACGGCCACGCCCTCGGGGTGATCGAGGCCGGTGGCGACCGTGGCGAACGACTCCAGGTTCACGACGTCGTCATCCGCAGCCGAAACGTGGCGATGAGCTCGAGGCCGGTCGACCCTTCGGCCCCCGGCCCTGCGACGAGCACTCGCAGGACGTCGCGCCCGTCTCGCCAGGCCGCGAGCGTGAGCACCGTCTCCTTCGGGCAACACCCGTCGGGTACGTGGACGTACACGGACGTCGATCGGCCCGACATCGGGTCCGCCACCGTCGCGTCGCCGATGACATCCTCGACGTGGTCCTCGAGCCACGCGAGGTAGCGCTCCGCGCCGTCGGTCGAGCCGAAGCGCACGACGCGCACCTCGGCGCGACGGATCTCACCCCCGGCGCCGGTGTATCGGCGTTCGACGGCGGACTCGAACCCGGCCTCGCCGAGCAGGGACGTGAGGGCCTCCTCGTCGACGGCGTCGGCCGCGATCGTCTCCGCGTCGAGCTGTGTCGCAGCCGATGGGCGAAGACCCGGGATGGCGCCGGCGGGCGGCGGTTCCGGTGGGACGGCCTCGGCGGCGCACGCCGCGAACGCGACGGCGACCGCCGCGAGCCTCACGCCAGCCCGGAGCAGCAGCGTTCCCCCCGTTGTCCTGGAGAGCAGTTGGACCGTCGTCCCGGTTGGGGGGATGATACGCGCGCAGCAGAAACGGTTTCGCGTTGCTTCGAGGGGGAGGATGCGATGGACCTGGACCGCGTCTTGGCGGAGCGGCTGAACCGGCGGGGGTTCCTCCGGCTCGCGGGGATGACCACGGTCGGCGCGGCGGCGCTCGCCGCGTGCCGGAAGGCCGAGAACGGCGACGCCGGTGGCGGTGGCGGGACCTCCGGGGCGACCGGCGGCACGGCGACACGCCCCCCGATCACCGAGGAGCCCGGCGGGCTGCAGGTCTTCGACTGGTCCGGCTACGGCAACGGCGATTACTACCCCAAGGAAGAGAAGCAGTTCCTCTGGAAGGACTACCAGGACGCCACCGGCGACACGCCGGAGTTCATTCTGTTCGAGAACGACGACGCGGGGTTCACGGAGGTCGCGGCCGGCGCGCGATACGACGTCGTCCACCCCTGCGGCTACAAGTATCAGGACTGGGTCGACCTCGGGGCCGTGCAGCCGTGGGACCCGTCGCTCATCGCCAACTTCGGGCAGCTGAACCCCAAGCTGATGGAGTCCGGGCAGATCGACGGGCAGCAGTACTTCGTCCCTGTGGACTGGGGCTTCATCGCCCCGCTGATCAACGCCGACCACGTCGATCCCGGTGAGGAGTCGTTCGGGATCATGTTCGACGATCGGTACGAGGGCAAGATCGCGTGGGTCGACACGCTGAACATGTTTCACATCGCCGGCCTGTACCTCGGTGTCTCCGATCCGTACAACATGACCGACGACGAGCTCGTCGAGGTCCGGGACTTCCTCATCTCGAAGAAGCACCTCGTCAAGTTCCTGTGGAACCAGTCCTACGACTTCTGGCTCTCGTTCAAGAAGGAGGAGGTCTGGATCGGATACTCGTGGCCGGACACCGTGGGCTACGCCGACGCTGCGGGGATGAACTACCGATACATGGAGCCCAAGGAGGGCCGGATCTCCTGGGTGTGTGGCATGGGGCTGTTCGCCGACACCGAGAACTACCACCACGCGCACGAGTACGTGAACTCGTGGGCGAGCACGAAGGCCGCCGAGTTCCTGATGGCCTACTACTACTACGGCCACACGAACACGGAGGTCGACCTCGCGGCGCTGCCCGAGGGCGTCGTCGACGCCCTGGGGCTCGACGATTCCACGGTGCTCGAGCCGCCGCGGTCCATTCCCGAGTCGTTCATGCCCCGCCGGGACCTGTACGCGCAGTACTGGAGCGAGGTGCTGGCGGCCTGACCGACCGGGGAACCGGCGGGGGAGCGACGCTCGGCCTCCTGTCGGGCCCGCTCGTCTGGCTCCTGCTGTTCTTCGTGATCCCGGTGGCCTACATCGGCGCCTACAGCATCGGGGCCGTGCATCTGTTCCCCACCGACGCGGCCGTCATCTCGTTCGACGACTGGCAGCGCTTCCTGGGCGGCGGCTCCGTCTACATGAGCCTGTTCTGGAAGTCGATCCGGATCTCGTTGACGGTGTCGATCGCGGTGGTGTTGCTCGCGTACCCCGTCGGCTACTTCCTCGCGCTCTGCACGAAGAAGCGCAAGTACGTGCTCCTGCTGCTGATCATCGCGCCGTTCCTCACGAGCTACCTGCTGCGGGTCCTCGCGTGGAAGGTCATCCTCGGCGACACGGGGGTGATCAACTCCTTCCTTTCGTGGGCCCACGTCCGGAGCCCCGACGATCCGATCACCTGGCTGCTGTACAGCCAGTTCACGGTGATGCTGGTGCTCGCCTACGTCTGGGTCCCCTTCGTGGCGCTGCCGATCTTCGCGGTGCTCGACAACCTCGATCGCAGCCTGCTGGAGGCGGCGAGCGACCTCGGCGCCGGCCGATGGCGGGCGTTCGTCCGCGTCACGCTTCCGCTCAGCCTCCCGGGGGTCGTCGCGGCGTTCGTGTTCGTCTTCATCCCGACCATCGGCGAGTTCGTCACCCCCCTGCTCGTCGGCGGCACGAGCGGCTACATGTACGGCAACGCGATCAACGACCTGTTCACGCGCGGGCTGGACTGGCAGACCGGCTCGGTGCTGGCGCTGTTCCTGCTCGCCGTGGTGGCCGGGCTGATGGCGCTCTTCAGCCGGTTCATCCAGGTGAGGAGTGTGGCCGGCTGATGGAGACGGCCACGTCCAGGGGTGCCCTCACGCTGCTCCGGGTCTTCTTCGGGCTGCTGGTCCTGTTCCTGTACCTGCCGATCGCGATCCTCGCGCTCTTCTCGTTCAACTCGGGAGACGTGACCTTCCCCTTGGAGGGGTTCACGACCGACTGGTACGAGCGGTTCCTCTCGAACCCGGTGCTGATCCACGCCCTGGAGCGCAGCGCCCTGGTGGCCCTCGTCTCCAGCGTGATCGCGGTCGCCCTCGGGGTGCTCGCCTCGCTGGTGCTCGTGCGCCGGCGCTTCGTCGGCAAGTCCGCCGCGTCGGCCTTGTTCTTCTCGCCGCTCGTCGTGCCCTATCTCGTGTTCGGGGTCTCGCTGCTGATCCTGTTCACGGCGCTCGACAAGGTCCTGGCCGACACGACCGGCTACGTGATCGGCCTCGGCCTCCACGCGGTCGTGATCGGCCACGTCGTGGTCTCGCTGCCGTACACGATGTTGACGATCATGCCCCTGCTGGAGCGCCTGTCGGTCTCGCTGGAGGACGCCGCGGGCGACCTGGGCGCGAACGCGTGGCAGCGGTTCCGGCGCGTGACCCTCCCGCTGCTGGCGCCCGCGCTCTTCTCCGCGTTCCTGATCGCGTTCACGTTGTCGTTCGACGAGTACGCGATCGCCTCGTTCCTGGCGGGGACCTCGCCGACCTGGCCCGTGTACCTGTTCGCGCAGCTGCGCGTTCCGAGCCAGCTCCCGCAGCTGGTCGCGGTGTCCTCCGTGATCCTCGTCGCCTCGCTGCTCTTGGTGCTCGGGGCCGAGATCATCCGGCGCGTCAGCGCGCGTCGCTACGGCGAGGAGTACGTGGGGCGCGGACTCGCCTAGCGCGCCCGACCCTATCTCCGAACGCCGGTAGGCTGATCGGGATGTCGACGCCCGCGACGATCGGCGAGCTTCGCGCCGCCGGCTACCCGGACCGGACGGTCAAGGAGGAGCTCCGGGGCAACCTCCTGGCCAAGCTCCGCCGCGGCGAGGCCCTGTTCCCCTCGATCGTCGGGTTCGACGACTCCGTCCTGCCGGCGCTCGAGCGGGGGATCCTCGCCGGCCACGACCTGATCCTGCTCGGTGAACGCGGTCAGGCCAAGACCCGGCTGATCCGTCGCGTGGTCGACCTCCTCGACGAGACCACGCCCGCCGTCGCGGGCTGCGAGGTGAACGACCATCCGTACCGGCCGATCTGCGCCCGGTGCCGCGGCCTGCTCGCGGACGACGGGGACGCCGTGCCGGTCCGCTGGATCGACCGCGAGGACCGCTACGCGGAGAAGCTCGCGACGCCGGATACGAGCGTCACCGACCTGATCGGCGACGTCGACCCGATCCGGGTCGCCGAGGGCCGGTACCTGGCCGACGAGCTCACGATCCACTACGGCCTGATCCCCAGGACCAACCGCGGGATCGTCGCGATCAACGAGCTCC
>JBOGVL010000119.1:0-8355 GCA_050692535.1 Actinomycetota bacterium
CTCGTGGCCCAGGACGATCGGGAGCGCGTGAGGGTGAACACCGCGGACCGCATGCCAGTCCGAGCGGCACACGCCGGAGGCGGCCATCCGGATCGTGATCTCGCCGGTCCTCGGCGGGTCGAGCTCGATCTCCTCGATCCGCAGCGGCTCGCCGAAGGCGGAGAGCACCGCGGCGCGCATGCGCGGAGCGTACCGCCGCGCCGCCTCAGGAGAGGCTCGCTGGCCAATGTGCGTCTCCATCGCTACGCTGAGGTCATGAGCGACAAGCCGAAGGGTGCGGTCGACAAGCTCGGGGACCTGGTCTCCGGGCTCGCGCAGAAGGCGCCCGGGGTCGGCAAAGCCGTGGCCGACAAGGCGCCCGAGGTCGCGAAGACCGTCCGCAAGAAAGCGCCCGAGGTCGCGAAGACGGTCCGCAAGAAGGCGCCCGAGGTCGCGAAGAAGGTCGCCTCGAAGACCCCCCCGGCGGTCGGCAAGGCCGTGCGTGCGGCGGGCGATCAGGTCGCCAAACGCGCGCCCCAGATCAGCAAGGCGATCGCGGAGAATGCGCCGAAGGTCGCGAAGAAGGTCGCCTCGGCCACCAAGCGCGGCGGTTCCAAGATGACCTCGACGACCGCACCTCCATCCAAGCCGGCGACCTCGAAGCCCACGGCGAAGAAGACGACGGCCAAGAAGACGACGGCGAAGAAGACAACGGCGAAGAGGTCGACGGCGGCCAAGAAGACCGGCACGGCGAAGATGCGCTCCGCCGCGAAACCGGCGACCACCTCGTCCCCCTCCGCGCCGACCTCGCCGCCGAGCGGCGGAACCGACCCCCGATCCGCCTAGCCGCGACGCCGGAGGTCGAACCAGGCAGCCCCCGCGGGGTCGGCACCGGGCCGGACGCGCTCCAGCTCGAACGGACCGGCGAAGCGACGGCGGATCTCGGGCTCACGCGTCCGCCGGCTCCCGGGCAGGTTCAGCCAGGGACCGAACGCGAACAACAGCAGGAGCGAGCCGGGCCGGGCCACCCTGGCCGCCTCGCGCACATAGGCCTCGCGGCGACCCGGCGCAACGGCGTGGAAGCACCCGACGTCGAGGAGCAGATCGAACGGGCCGTCGACGCCGAGCTCACCCAGCCGGGTGACGTCCCCCTCGACGAACGTGGCCCCCGAGACCCAGTCGGCCTTCCGTCTCGCGGACTCGATCGCCAGTCCGGACAGGTCCACACCGACGGCGAACCATCCGCGCTGCACCAGATACAGGACATTCGTGCCGGTCCCGCACCCCAGATCCAACCCGCGGCCGGCCTCGAGCGCGTTCGGACCCTCGATCACCTCGACGACCTCCGGGGGCGTCACGCCGGTGTCCCATGGGGGTGTGCCCCGCCGGTAGGCGCGCTCGAAGAACCGCCGCGCCAGACCCATCAGATGTCGCTGTTGAACGTGTCGCAGTCGGCGGGATCCCCGCTGTCGAACCCGGTGCGGAACCACGTCGCTCGCTGTTCCGACGTCCCGTGGGTGAAGGACTCGGGGTCGATCCGGCCCTGGGTCTGCTCCTGGATCCGGTCGTCGCCGACGGCCTCGGCCGCCGCAATCCCCTCCTCGACTTCGCCGGTGTCGAGGATCGACCGTTCGAACACGGAGTGCCCCCACACGCCCGCGTAGCAGTCGGCCTGCAGCTCGAGCCGGACCGACAGCTCGTTCGCCAGCTCGGGCTCCTCGCGGCTGCGACGCTGGACCTCGGCGTTCGTGCCGAGCAGGGTCTGGACGTGATGGCCGACCTCGTGCGCGATCACGTACGCCTGCGCGAAGTCGCCGGGCGCGCCGAACCGCCGGTCCAGCTCGCGGAAGAAGCCCAGGTCCAGATACATCAGCCGGTCGGCCGGGCAGTAGAAGGGCCCGGTCGCGGACGACGCGGGTCCACAGCCGGACTGCGTGCGCTCGGTGAAGAGCACGAGGTCGGTGTCCTCGTAGCGGCGTCCCGCGGGCTGGAAGATGTCCACGTCCCACATCGTCTGGATGTCGTCGACCACCGCGTCCATGAACTCGACGAGCCGGGCGTCGGGATCGGGGCCGCTCTGTCCCGCCGGGGCCGCGCCCGCTCCCCCCAGGTCGTCCGGACCCGGGATGCCGAGTCCTCCGCCGCCGCAGAGCTGGAAGGCCAGCACGACCACCAGCAACACGATCCCGATCGCGCCGCCCCCGACGCCGACGGGCAGGCCGAGGCCGCCGGCGCCGACCGGCATGCGCTGGCCCCGGCGGTCGATGACACCACCCTTCCGCCGCCGCAGCCCCTTCCAACGCATCGCACCCCGACCTCCGCGAGCCCGTCGCGGCTCACCTGCGTCAAGCTTCCCCCGTGACGCGCTGGATACTCCACATGGACCTGGATCAGTTCATCGCGGCCGTCGAGATCCTGCGCCGGCCCGAGCTCGAGGGCGTCCCCGTCGTGGTCGGCGGCGACGGGGACCCGACCAAGCGCGGCGTCGTCTCCACGGCCAACTACGTCGCGCGACGGTTCGGCGTCCGCTCCGGCATGCCGCTCCGGACCGCGTACAAGCGGTGCCCGGAGGCCGTCTTCCTCCCGGTCGACGCCGACGTGTACCTCGCTGCGTCGCACGACGTGATGGACACCCTGCGGACCTTCCCCGCCGTCGTCCAGGAGGCGGGATGGGACGAAGCCTTCCTCGCCGTCGAGACGGAGGACCCCGAACGCCTCGCCCGCGAGATCCAGGCGCGCGTGCTCGAGCGGACTCGCCTCTGGTGCTCGATCGGGGTCGGCGACAACAAGCTCCGCGCCAAGCTCGCGAGCGGCTTCGCCAAGCCGCGCGGCGTCTACCGGCTCACCGGGAAGAACTGGTTCGACGTCATGGGCCGGCGCCCGACGAACGACCTCTGGGGCATCGGCGCGAAGACCGCGACCAAGCTCGCCGAGCTCGGGATCGCGACGGTCGAGCAGCTCGCACGCGCCGACGACGAGGTCCTGGCCCGGCGGTTCGGCCCGAGGACCGGGCCGTGGCTCCGCTCGCTCGCGACCGGCGACGACGACGCTCGGGTGACCGACGAGCCCTACGTGCGGAGGGGACTCGGACGCGAGCACACGTTCCAGCGGGACCTCACCGAACCGGACGAAGTCCGCCGCCGCGTGGCCGAGACGGCCCGCGAGCTGATGGAGGACCTGCGCCGCGAGGGACGCCCGGCCGCGCGCGTCGTCGTGAAGGTGCGGTTCGTCCCGTTCTTCACCTCCACACACGGATCGGCGCTGCCCGAGCCGTCGGCCGACGCCGACGCGATCGAGGCCGCCGCGCTGCGCGCGCTCGAGATGTTCGAACTCGACCGCCCCGTCCGGCTCCTCGGCGTGCGGGTCGAGTTCGAGAAGGCGGAGGGGACCGACCGGTCACGGCCCTGATCTTGGATGTCAGAGCGGTTCGATCGCGGCGGCCCGATAGACGGGCGGTCGCTCGTCGCGCTCGCCGTGACAGGTGAGCCGGACGGCCCCGTCAGCGGGCTCGATCGCCAGCCGCACCTCGAAGCGGCCGGTGATCGTCCGGAAACGGGCGACGAACCCGTCGCCGGAGCTCGCGGCGTCCTCCAGCTCCACGTCGTCGATCCGGTCGAGCCCCTCGCGATCGCGCAGGAGATGCTCGGCCGCCTGGACCGGCATGCGCCGGCACGATCGACCACGCAGGTGCGCCAGGTCGAGGCGTCCCTCCCCGTAGGCGCGGGCCACGGACGGTCCTTCGATCGGCTCGACACGACCGAAGTAGAACCCGTGCGGGAAGGCGAGGACGTTCCCGGCGAACCGGTCGCCGCCGATGTGGCTCGCCTCCCATGTCTCGTCCGGGAAGACGCGAGCCAGGGCCTCGGCGAGCGGTCGGCCGCGCTCGGCGCAGCACGGGTCGCGCCGGCCGTGGGTGCAGACGAGGAACAGCGGGCCGCCGTGGAGCTCACCGCGGCCGAGCCGCTCCCCGCGACCGAGCTTCTCCAGGTCGATCGACGACGCGTTCTCGAACCTCGCGAGCTCGATGCGCTCGATCCACGGCTCGTCCGGCCCCGAGTGGATCGCGAAGCACATGGTGGAGCCGGTCGACGCGCCCCTCACGCGGCGGATCAGCAGGACTCGAACGCCCGAGGCGGCGGACCCGCGACGGAGCTGGTCGCCGATCCCGCCCGGGATGCGGGCGTCGCGGAGCGCGTGCGCGCCCCAGGGCCCCGGGTGTTCGAGCAGGAGCCAGTTGCGGACGGTCGACGCCGTGCCGAGCATGGGTTCGTCCCGCCCCGAGCTCGCGACGGCGCAGCGGAAGTCGTCGGTCACGTGACTCAGCGTACGGGTCGGAGCAGTCCCTCGCGTACGAGCCGCCTGGCCAGGACGAGCCGGCTCCCGGCATCGGGGATCGGGCGGGCGAGGTCGCCGACCCGAACCACGTCCGAACCCGCGACCCGGCGCATCGCCGGCTCCAGCCAACCCGGCATCTCGAGCCGCCGGTCGCCGAGGAGCACGATCAGCCGATCGCCCTCCGGCCGGAGCTCGCACACGGAGCCGGGGCGGCGGGCGAGCTCCGTCCCGTCGTCGATCGCGCCGAGCGCGAGCTGGTCGACGAGGGCGCCGCGGAGGAGCGGGTTCCGCGTCGAGAGGAACCGCTCGACCTGCGCGTCCGCGATCGATCGCGCGTCGACGTCGCCCAGCCGGGACGCGACCTCGCGGATCCGGACCGCGAGCTCGCGTGCCAGCCCCTCCGGGTCTCGGGTCCAGCCGGCCGGTACGGGATCGTCGAGCGAGGGGCCCCGCTGGGCCTCCGTCAGCGCGTCGGCCAGGAGCTCGCGCCACGTGGCGACGTGGACGCCCACCGTGAGATGACCCGAGAGCGTGTCCTGGGTCGAAGCCGCGTGCGGCGTGCCCATCGGCAGGTAGAGACAGTCGCCGGGCTCCAAGACGACCTGGAGGGGATCGCGCGGGGCCTCCGCCGGCGCCGCGTGCACCTCCCAGTGTTTGCGCCCGAACGCCTGGAGCACGAACACGTCGTGCGGGTCCTCGTGGAGCGCGAGCCCCTGCGCCCCCGGCGGTGTGACGTACGCGTTCACCTGGCACGGATGCCCGAGCCCGATCTCGAGCCCGCGGATCAGCTCGGTCACCGGCTGCCAGGAGCGGTGAAGCCCCTGCAGGACGATCGTCGCCCCTTGCCGGAAGAGCTCGAACACGCGAGCAGGATCGACCATGCCCGAGACCGGGCGCGAGCCGGTCGTGCCCGACCGCGTGTATTCGGACTCGTCGATCGTCCGGTCCGAGCGGACGAGCCGGAACGACGGCGTGCGCACCGACGTCGTCGACAGGATCCGGTCCACGTCGTCGAAGGTCAGCAGGTCGGCGTAGCCGGCCGCGTCGACGCCGGGGTGGACGGCGGCGCGCCGCCCCCACGTGCCCTCGAGGAAGACCTCCGGGTCGCCGGTGCAGCGAACGAGCGCCGGGTCACCGGCCGCCGCGCGGGCGCGCGGCTCGGCGACCGAGGTCACGAAGGTCGGTCGGTCCCGTCGGCGTCCGTCGCGTCCGTGCCGTCGGCGTCCTGCGAGTCGGTGCCGTCCTTCGCGTCGCCGTCGGTGCCGTCCTTCGCGTCGCCGTCGGTGCCGTCCTTCGCGTCGCCGTCGGTGCCGTCGGCGTCCTTCGAGTCCGTGTCGTCGGCGTCGCGCGGCCGCTCCTGTGCGACCGAGGCCGAGCCGGGCATCACGGTCTGGATGTCCTCGTCCGAGAGCGAGCGGGTGGTGGCCTCGTCCGTCATCGGGAGCCTCCTTCCGGATCGTCGCTCCGACTGTACCCCTACACTCCCGGCCTATGCCGAGGCCGATCCGGGTCGGGGTCCAGCTGCCGGAGGTCGAGCGCGAGGTGCGCTGGCCCGAGTACGTCGCGATGGCGCGGGCGGCCGAGGAGGCCGGGTTCGACTCGATCTGGCTGGGCGACCACCTCCTCTATCGCGACGACGGACGCCCCGAACGCGGGCCGTGGGACGCGTGGACGATGCTGGCCGGCCTGGCCGCGGTGACGGAGCGCGTCACGCTGGGCCCGCTCGTCGCCTGTCTCGGCTTCCACCCGCCGGGCGTGCTCGCACGCATGGCGGCGTCGGTGGACGAGATCTCGGGCGGGCGCCTCGTCCTCGGGGTCGGCGCCGGGTGGAACCCGGCCGAGTTCCGGGCGTTCGGCCTTCCCTACGATCGCCGGGTCGACCGGTTCGAGGAGGCGTTCGCGATCGTCCGCGGTCTGTTGGCCGGCGAGCGAGTGACGCTCGACGGTCGGCACGTGGCAGTCGAAGACGCGGTCCTCCTGCCGGCGCCGGCCCGGCGCCCCCCGCTGGTGATCGGCAGCAGCGGCGAGCGGATGCTGCGGATCGCGCTTCCCCACGTGGACGCCTGGAACACGTGGTACGACCTGATCGGCAACTCGGTCGAGGGGTTCGAACGCGAGAACGCGAAGGTCAGCGCCGCCGCCGAGCTCGCCGGCCGCGACCCGGCCGAGATCGAGCGCAGCGCGTGCGCGTTCGTCGTGCTCGACCGCGAGGCCGGCGGGCGCCCGATCATCGAGGAGGCTCCGCCCGTGGAGGGCGTGCCCGGGCCGGTCGCGACGCACCTGCGCGAGCTGGCGGAGGCGGGGGCGCACGAGGCGATCCTGGTCCTCAAGCCGATCGACGAGCGCTCGATCCGCGAGCTTGGCGGGGCGCTCGCGGTGCTGGACGCCTAGCGGGCCGTCGTGCGAATCCTCCTCTGGCACGGGTGGCTGCTCGAGGGATCGGGCTCCAACGTCTACACCGCCCGCGTCGCCGAGGTTTTCCGCGCGCAGGGTCATGACGTCACGCTGCTCTGTCAGGAGGCGCACGCCGAGCGCTACCGATGGATCGACGCCACGGGGACCGTCGACGCCGGCGGGGTCTCGGCGCTGGTCCCCAACGCCGCCGAACCGGCGCCGGGGCGATGCGTCCTGTTGCGGCCGAGGATCGGCCCGCTGCTCCCGGTCTTCGTCGTCGATGAGTACGAGGGGTTCGAGGTCAAGCGGTTCGTCGACCTGACCCACGCGGAGCTGACCGCGTACCTCGAGGCGAACGTCGGGGCGCTCCGCGCGGCCGCCGCGTGGCAGGGCAGCGAGGCGACGATCGCGGGCCACGCGATCCCGGGCGGCGTGATCGCCCGGCGCGCGCTCGGTCCGGGTCGCTACGTCACCAAGATCCACGGCAGCGACCTCGAGTACGCGATCCGCCTGGACGCCCGCTACCGGGCGCTCGCCGACGAGGGCCTCTCGGGAGGCATCGCCGTCACCGGCTCGAGCGACGACGTCCTTCGACGCTGTCTCGAGCTCGTTCCCGGCATCGAGCGCCTGGTCCGCACGGTCTCGCCCGGTGTCGACGTGAACGTGTTCCGGCCCCGCCCGCGCGTGGAGGCGCTCCTCGAGACCGCGCTGCGGCTCGATGCCGACCGCGAGACCGTCGCCGGCCGCCCGGCCCGGCTGGACGCGGACGTGGCACGCGCGATCGAGCGTCGAGATCCGGGCGCCCTGGACGCGCTCGCCGCCGCGTACGACCAGGAGGTCCCCGATCCCGACGCGGCCGCGCGGCTGCGTCGCCTGACGACGAGCGACGGTCCGGTCGCCGGCTACTTCGGGAAGCTGATCCCGCAGAAGGGTGTCGCGAACCTGTTGCTCGCGGCGCGGGCGGCGGCCCACCGGCCCCGGACGCTCGTCGTCGGGTTCGGCACCCACCGGGAGTGGCTCCAGGCGCTCGCCCTCGCGCTCCGTGCGGGCGAGGCCGACGCGCTCGCCTGGGTCGCGGCGGCGATCGGCGTCCCGGTCCCCAGACGGGGCGGGCCCGCGGACCCGGCCGAGGTCCCGGCCACCACGTTCACGGGCCGGCTCGACCACCGCTACGCGCCGGGCGTCCTCGCCGCGATGGACGTCCTGGTGGTGCCCTCGATCCTGGAGGAGGCGTTCGGGATCGTCACGGTCGAGGGCGCCGCGGCCGGCGCGCTGCCGCTCGTGGCCCGGCACTCGGGCCTGGCCGAGGTCGCCGACGCGATCGAGGCCGACGTCGGCCGGCCGGGGCTCCTCTCGTTCGAGCCCGGGCCCGATGCCGCGCGACACCTGACGCAGGGACTCGACACCCTGCTCGGGCTCGAACCGGCCGAACGCCGGGAGCTGCGGGACGCCGTAGCGGGGTTCGTCGGTCGGACCTGGTCGTGGCGGCGGACGGCGGAGCGCCTGCTGGATGCCGCGAGCGACGGACGGAGGACCTAGACCGCCGCCCGCCCGGCGTCGCCGGTCGTGGGACGGGGTCCCCTTCCCCTTGCCCCGCAGGCATATCCCCCGCCGGGCCCACTTCATCATGGTTCTACTGCATCCGAT
>JBOGVL010000120.1:0-8326 GCA_050692535.1 Actinomycetota bacterium
TCTCCCCGCTCGAGGATCAGCTGCTGCTGGAGTCGGGGCTCGGCCTGACGAATCTCGTCGCCCGCAGCACCGCGACCGCCGACGAGCTGGCGGCCGAGGAACTCCGCCGTGGAGCGCGTGGGCTCGAGGAGCGGCTCGCTCCCCTTCGCCCGCACCTCGTCGCGGTGCTGGGGATCGGCGCCTATCGGACGGGCTTCGGCAGGCCGAAGGCGGTCGTCGGTCCGCAGGACGAGGGTCTCGGCGGCTCGCGGCTGTGGGTCCTCCCGAACCCCAGCGGCCTGAACGCGCACTACCAGCTGGACGACCTCGTCGAGCGCTTCCGTGAGGTGCGGGGTGCGGTCGCCGCCACTCGGTGAGCGCGAGGTCTAGCCCGGGTCCTCCCCCACTTCGCCATCCGCGAGCTCGCGGAGCAGGTCGAGGTGCCCGAGGTGACGCCCCGTCTCCTCGATCATGTGGACGAGGATCCAACGCAGCGAGAACCCGCGCGTCGCCGAGACCTGGTCGAGCGTCCACGCGGCGTCGATCACGACGTCGCATCGAACCTGCTCGGCCGCGTACGCGGCCAGCAGGGCGGCGACGGGCACGTCGTCGGGCGGGTGGAACTCCCGGTCGGGTTCCTCGTCCGTCCAGTCGAAGGACAGGTCGGCCTCGCCGGCGAACACGTCGCGGAACCACGACCGCTCGACATTCTCGAGGTGACGGATCACGCCCGGGATCGTGAGGCCACTCGCGGTGTGAACCGAGCGCAGCGTCTCGTCGGAGGCGTCGCGAACCTTCCAGGCCACGAGATCGCGCTGGCGCTGCAGGAACCCCATCAGCGCGGTCCGCTCGTCGCCGAGATGCGCGGCCTCCGCGACGCCGCCGCGCCGGCCGTTCACGGGGCCGCTGCCGTCATCCACCACAGGCGCAGGCGCCGCCGCACGCGCAACCACCGGGTGTCGGCCGGCCCATGGCACCCGTCGTCCCTCGTCCCGCGGCGAAGGAGAACTGCCGCCGCACGCGATCGCCGCCGCAGGACGGACACGCGAGCGCCGTGTCGACCGAGGCGGTCATGGGGCGCCGGTCCTCGAACCGGTGCTCGCAGGCCAGGCAGAGGTACTCGTACGTCGCCATCGACCGAAGGATACCGGCTCCCTCAGACTCCTCGGTTGCGCACGCGGGGTCCCGCCGGTCATCGGCCTCGAGCGCAGAACTACGGCGGTGCGCGTGCCTGCAACTTCGACCCGTCGTCGTTCGGGCCTACATCCTCGGTGCGACACACGGACCGCCCCACACGGCGATGTCCCGAGCGGTGCGTCCTACGGGATCAGCTGGTCGAGGATCGCTTGGACCGCGGGATCGGAGTGCGTCGGCTTGGCACAGAAGCGGTCGAGGAGCATGGCCGCCTCGTCCCGCGCGCGCGTCTTCATCGCCGGGGGATCGAAGAGCCCGTACGCGTTGACCCACAGCTCGTACAGGACTCCCGAGGCGTACCCACTCCCACCCTCGAATGCGGCATCCATCCCACCGGGAACGCCGGGCCCGCCCGTCCAACTCGGGCAACTGGTGTGGGAGGGATCGCCCGGCTCGTTGTGGCGGTTCTCGTGGACGACGAGCTGGAGCGAGTAGACGTACGGGTGAGGTGTCCAGGCCGGATCGCCCGAGATCTGGCTCCACTGGCTGAACCCCTTGGCGAGCGACTGATGACCGCCGCCCGCGCTGCTGATACCCGCATCGAGCCGGAACCAGAAGTGGCGGGTGAACAGACGAATGTGGTCGTGCAGCGTCCGGCCGGCGGCGAAGGGCAGCGGTCGGGAGAACGCGCAGTGGCGCAGGAGCTCCACGCGCGCGAGCGCCGCGAGCTTGGACGGCCGCGTCGACGTGATGTCGAAGGGGTCGTTCTCGTAGGTCGTCCACTGCTCGGCCGGCGTCGCGCCGTCCACCCAGTGGATCGTGAAGTTGTCCTCCAGGCGCGCAAGCTCGGCGTCCGCCGGACGTGAGGCGAAGAGGGTCCCGAGATCGGAGAAGATGCGGACCTGGCGGGTCCCCTGCATGCCGTATCCGGCGACCTGGAGCGTGTGCGTCCCAAGGGACAGGTTCTGCAGGAACAGGACCGGACCGGTGCCGATCGGCCCGTCGAGGTCCGACGTCCACTGCAGCGAGCTGCCGTCCGGATAGGTGAAGCCGGCCGCCGCCGTGCCGAGCGTCGCGGAGGCCTCGAGGTAGACACGCTCCCCCGCCACGAACCGCTCGTTCGCGAGCGGCGCATGGAACCAGATCCCGGCCCCGGGGGTCTCGGGCGAGGTCGAGAGCGCGGCGCCTTCGAACCCGACCCCGACGCCGAACCGCCGCCGGACCGCCCCGCTGAGCGAGATCGTGGAGAGGGTGGAGAACCTTGCTGGGTCGACGCTGATCGCGTAGAAGAGGCGCCGCCCCGGGTGGTACGCGAGACCGCCGCGGAATCCGTAGCCGATACCGAACAGCCTGCTGACCGCGCCGCTCATCGAGAGCCGGTAGATGCTGAAGAAGCCCGTCGAGTCTTCGGCGAGCGCGTAGAACAGCCCCGTTCGCGGGTCGTGTGCGAGGCCCCCCGTGGCGCGGTAGGCGATCCCGAACAGCCGCTGGACCGAACCGGCGAGCGTGATCCGATAGATGCTCGAGAACCCCGACGGATCGGTCCCGATCGCGAACAAGCTCCCATCCGACGGCCGCACGGCGAGCCCGCCCGTGAACCCGGACCCGATCCCGAACAGCGCCTGCACCGCCCCGCTCAGGGCGATCCGGTACAACGTCGCGAACCCCGCCCCGTCGTGGGCGATGGCGTAGAAGGCGCCGGTCGCGTGGTCGTACGTCAGCCCGCCGGCGAACCGGTCGCCCAGACCGAACAGCGGCGAGGCCGAGCCGGTGAGCGAGATCCCTTCGATCGACGAGAAGCCCCCGCGGTTGGTCGAGATCGCGTAGAGATCCGGCACCGCCGCATGCTCTCACTCCGGCCGACCGAGGGAATCCGCAGACCTTCGTAGCCGCTTCGGCGGCCGGATGAACGTCCACGTCCGCCCGAGCACGACCGCCCGGGCGACGCCACGGCCGCGTCGAGCGACCGGGCCTTCGGAATCCGCGACCGGGCGGGAGCGTTCCAGACGACAGCATGGACGAGACCCCGCACCGTCCCGACCCCGACGAGGAAGCGCTCGACGCGTACTCGCGCGTCGTCACCTCGGTCGCCGAGCGCCTGATCCCGTCGGTCGCGAGCCTGCGAGTCCGGCAACGGATGGGCCGAGTGGGCGTCGAGGGTGCGGGCTCCGCGGTCGTGATCGCGCCCGACGGGTTCGCGCTCACGTCGGCGCACGTGGTCGGCGGGACCGACCGCGGGTCGGCCTCGTTCGTCGACGGGCGCGAGATCCCGTTCGACGTGGTCGGACGGGATCAGCTGTCGGACCTCGCGGTCCTCCGCCTCCAGGGAAGCGGCTTCGGCGCGGCCGAGCTCGGCGAGGCGGGCCGGCTTCGCGTCGGCCAGCTCGTCGTCGCGATCGGGAACCCGATGGGGTTCGACGGGTCCGTCACGGCCGGGGTCGTGAGTGCCCTGGGTCGGGCGCTCCCGATCCGGGCCGGCCGGGTCGTCGAGAACGTCATCCAGACCGACGCCGCGCTGAACCCGGGCAACTCCGGCGGCGCGCTCGCCGACGGCCGGGCGCGGGTGGTCGGGATCAACACGGCGGTGGCCGGGGTCGGCCTCGGCCTCGCGGTGCCGATCGACGACTCGACCCGCCGCATCATGCACGCGCTGATGACCGAGGGGCGGGTCCAGCGCGCCTACATCGGGATCGCCGGCGGCGGCCGCCCCCTGCCGCCCCGCGCCGCCGCGGCCGTCGGCCGCGAGCACGGCGTCGAGGTCATGGAGGTGATCGCGGGCAGTCCCGCCCAGCGCGCGGGGATCCGCCCCGGCGACCTCGTGGTCGAGCTCGACGGCGTGCCGATCGCGGACGCCCGCGACATCCAGCGGCTGATGGTCGGCGACGCGATCGGCCGCTCGGTCGCTGCCCTCCTCTGGCGCGACGGCGAGCTCCGGACGTTCACGATCCACCCGAGCGAGCTCACGGCCGCCTGACGAAGAGGCCGCCGACTAGACTCGGGCTCGGTCATGGAGCCACGGATCCCCGAGCCGCCGGGCAGCCCGAGCCTGCTGCGCCCACGCCGCGTGGGCGAGATCCTCGTCGACGCGCTCGACCTGTACCGGCGCCACTGGCAGAACCTGATCCTGATCGTGGCGGTCATCGTGATCCCGCTCTCGCTCGTGCAGGTGCTGCTCGGCGACGCCTGGATCCGCGAGGGCGTCACGCGCGAGGAGCTTCGGAACGGCGTCGAGATCGTCGTCGACGGCGAGCTGTTCGCGGGCGTCCTCGCCTCGATCGTGGTGGCGATCACCTCGGTCCTGATGTGGGTGATCCTCACCGGCGCCATCACTCGCGCCGCGGCCGGCACCTTCCTCGGGCGCGACCTCGAGATCGGCGAGAGCTACCGGTTCGGGCTCGCTCGCTTCTGGTCGATCGTACTGGTGGGCCTGCTCTCGGCCCTCGCGATCGCCGGCGGCTTCATCCTGCTGATCGTCCCGGGATTCATCGTGCTCACGTTCCTCTCCTGCGCGGTCCCGGCGCTGGTGATCGAGGGCCGGCGCGGGCGCGACGCGCTGCGACGCTCCTGGAACCTGGTCCGCGGGTTCGGGTGGAAGGTCTTCGGGACGATCATCGTCGCCGGCCTGCTCACCGGCCTCGTGAACGGCCTGCTGACCGCCCCGTTCGGCGACAACTGGGCGGCGCGCAGCATCGCGGCCTCGATCGCGTCCGTGATCACGATGCCGTACACGGCCCTGATCGGTATCTTCATCTACCTGGACCTCCGAGTCCGCAAAGAGCAGTACTCGGCGGCGGAACTGGAGCGCGACCTCGCGTCGAGCGCGACCTAGGCTCCGTCGGTGAGTCGCCTGGCTCTGCTCATGGACGCACAGCCTCGCTCCCGCTCGACTCACGACACTCTGTACGTCGAAGGGGGGACTCCTGGCGCCGCCGGCGATGATCGAGCATGCGACGGCTGCCACGGGGCGAGGTGCCGGACATGAAGTCCGAAGGGGATCGTCAGAGCTGGCAGTATCGGGCGCTCGCGACCCTGGTCCTCGGCATCGGGCTCGTCGCGGCAGCCGTCTACGCGTCGCAAGCGGATCCGCCCTGGGCGGTGTTCGCCTCGGCCCTCATGATCGCCGCGGCGTCACTGGCCGCCGGGGGCCTGCTCGGATTCCTCTTCGGGATCCCGCGCACGCTGTCCTCGGACGCGACCCCACCCGCCGGCGCCACGCCCGAGGCGAGCGCCTCAGCGCTCGGCCGAATCCGCGCGAACACGAACCTGGAGCAGATCTCGGACTGGCTCACGAAGATCATCGTTGGGGTCAGCCTCACCCAACTTGGGACGATCCGGAGCGGAGCGGTGCGGCTGTTCGACGCGCTCGCGCCCGGCCTAGGCGGCGGAGAGGCCGCCGCGGCATTTGCCGGCGCGATCGTCGTCTACTTCGCCGTCGTCGGGTTCCTCCTCGGCTGGCTCCTGACGCGGCTGCTCTTGGGGAGGCTGATGGCCAAGGCGGACCAGGCCGGCATCCTGCTGGTCCAGGCCGCGAAGGCCGAGGCGGAGGGCGAGCCCGACAAGGCCGAGGACCTGCGGGCGAAGGCGCTCGCCCTCCAGACGAGCCCGCTCGCGACCCGGTACGAGGCTGCACGGACCCTCCCCAGAGGCGTCGACCGCACGGCCGACATGGAGGCCACGATCCGCACCGCCAAGGAGATGGCCCCGACATCCACGCTCAGCCCAGACGAGGCTAGGACGATGTTCGAGCGAGGGACCGACGGCGAGCGGATCGTCGCCATCGGCCTGATGCAGGGCAACCCGGCCCTCGCGTCGTTCGACGCCGCGCTCGGCGCGATCACGGGGTCGAGATCGGCCTTCGAGCAATATCACGCGTTGCTGCTTGTCCGCGACCTGCTGCCTAGTCTGGACGACGATCAGAGGCGACAGCTTGCGACCGCCCTGCAGGAGCAGATGTCCGAGGGTGGCCACATCACACCGGGCAGCGATCGTTGGACGATCGCTCGAGTTATTCTGAAGCAGCTCGGCGAGTCCTGAGCGCTTGGACTACGCCGTGATGCGCGAGCGGCCTGCCACCGCCTGCCCGCCTGGACGCGAGCATCATCGGCGGCGCTCCCGGCGGAGGCTCCGGCCTGTTGAAAGGCATGGATTCCGTTCACCTGAAACAGATGATCGAGTCGAACCGCGTAGGACGCTATGGACGGAGTCAATAGAGCCGTTGTCGGCGCCTAGCATCCTTCCCTCCCTTCCCCCCTCGAGGACTTTCGTCCGCTCTCCCTCGACGAACCTACCCGGGGACATTGAGGGCGTACTCCCCTCAGACCTCGGTGAACGCGCCGGCCGGTGGCGACGTCGCGGCTAGGTGCCGATCCTCGCCTCGGATGATGACGAGGCGCGGGAGCGCTCGATGCGGTGATCGGGTTCGACCTCGGCGTCGTCGGGGACCACGCCGGGCAGGAACACTCGGAACGACGCGCCGCCGCCCTCGCGATCCTCGACCCAGGCGCGCCCCCCGTGGAGCTCCGCGAACCTCGCCACGAGCGACAGGCCGATGCCGGTGCCCGGGGAGTGCGGTGTGGCCACCGGCCCCTGCCGGAAGGGCTCGAAGATCACTTCCCACAGCTCGCGGGGGACGCCGCGCCCGTCGTCCTCGACGACGATGAGCACGCCGCCCTCGGCCGCGTGCACGCGGACCCACACGCGTCGGTCGGCGTCGGTGTGCCGGACGGCGTTCGCGACGAGGTTCTCGACGATCCGCTCGACCTTGGCGGGGTCCACCGGGAGAACGACGGGGTCGGCCTCCACGGCGATCGAACGCTCCTCCGGAAGCTCCATGGTGGTGAGGGTGCGTCGGGTGAGGGCTCCGACGTCGGTGTCGCGACGCTGCGGCTCGATGATGCCCCGGCTGAGGCGGTCCATGTCCAGCAGGTCCTTCAGGAGCCGGTCGAGCTTGCGCGCGTTGGCGGCGAGGCGGCGGAGGAGGTCCGCACTGTCCTCCTCCGGAAGCTTCGAGTGCTCGAGCGTGAGGGACAGCCCCAGGATCGTCGTGAGCGGGCTCCGGAGCTCGTGCGAGACGGCCGCGAGGAACGTGTTCTTCATGTCGTCGAGGACGCGGAGGCGGTCGGCGGCCTCGCGCTCGCGCCGCTCGCTCGCCTCGAGCACGCTCTCCGCGAGCTTGCGCTCGGTGATGTCGAGCATGATGCCGTGCGAGTACTTCATCCTCCCCTCGTCGTCCCGGACCGTCACGGCCTCGTTGCGGATCCAGATCGTCCGGCCGTCCCGTGTGATGAGGCGGAACTCCTCGGCCATGGGCTCGCCGGTCTCGTAGTGCCTCGCGTCCGCCGCGAGCGACCGCTCCCGGTCCTCCGGATGCAGGAGGCTCGGCCACAGCTCGGCGTCGCGGATGAACTCCTCCGCGGAGTAGCCGAGCATGGTCTCGATCTGCGGGCTCGCGTAGACCGTCGAGAAGCCGGACGAGCTGCTCTCGTCGGCGACGTCGATGTACGTGATGCTCGGGATCTGCTCCACGAGGGTCCGATACCGCGTCTCCGCCTCGCGCAGCTGCTCCTCGGCGTGCTTGCGCTCGGTGATGTCGAGCATGATGCCCTGCCAGAACATCGGGCTGCCCTCGTCGTCGCGGATCAGCAGGGCCTCGTCGCGCACCCACACGACGCGGCCGTCGCGTGCGATCAGGCGGTAGTCGGAGCTGAAGTGATCGCCCGTGTCGTCCGCCCGGTTGGACTCGGCGATCGCCCGTTCCCGGTCGTCCGGATGCAGGCGCTCGATCCACAGGTTGGGGTCGGCCCATTCCTCCTGGGCGACGCCGAGGATGGTCTCGGTCTGCGGGCTGATGAATAGCGGGACGGCCGGCTCGTGTTCCAAGGGATCGATGTAGGCGATCCCCGGGATGTTCTCCACCAGCGAGCGGTACTTCGCCTCGTTCTCCCGGAGCTGCTGCTCGATTCGCTTTCGAGCCGTGACGTCACGAACGACGATCTGCCCGGCCGGCTTGCCTCGGTACGTGAGCGGGATGCCGGCGACCTCGACGTCGATGACCCGGCCGTCCAACCGGACGAACCGCTCCTCCAGGAGCGGGGCGGACCTCCCCTCCTCGACCTCCCCCCGCATCCGCTCGAGGACGACGTCGCGGAAGTCGGGGTGGACGATGTCCAGGGCCGGCCTGCCGACGAGCTCGTCGGGGTCCTCCGCACCGAGC
>JBOGVL010000121.1:0-8316 GCA_050692535.1 Actinomycetota bacterium
ACTCCTCGCCGGACGCGAGGAGGCAGGGGAGCCCGGCAGCCGACAGGTTCGCCACCAACTGGAGGAGAAGGGTCGACTTGCCGATGCCGGGCTCGCCTGCAAGAAGGGCAACGGTGGCCGGGACGAGGCCGCCGCCGAGGACGCGATCGACGCCGGCGAAGCCGGTCGCGATCCGCCGTTCGTCATCGGCCTCGTGCGCGAGCGTCGAGAGGTCGATCGCGGCGGGGACCGTGCCGCCGGCCTGTTCCTCGATCGTGCCCCACGCTCCGCAGCCGGGACATCGGCCCGCCCACTGCGCCAGCTGCTGTCCGCACTCGCGACACGCGAGCGCCGTCCGCACCTTGCCCACGCCGCGGACCCTAGCCGCGGGGTCTGACAGCGAACCTCCCCGTCCTGTCGGTGGCGAGAACTAGCCTCCGTCGCTCATGGCCGGCACGATCGGACGGCTCGGCGACCTCGTACCCGGCGGCAACGGCGACGCCTCGGCGCGCCGTTCCACCCTCGACGATGATCTGGCCGAGCTCCCGACGCCGCTGGTCCTCGTGGAGTGGCACGATGCCTGGTTCGATTTCGACCTGCCGGCCGCGGACGAGCGGCGGACCGACTACCTCGTGCGCACCGTCGGCTTCCTCGTCGCGGAGGATCCGCGGTTCCTCTCGCTCGCGCAGGAGGTGCTTCCGGAGGGTGAGGGTTTCGGGCCATCACCCACATCCCCGTCGCGATCGTCGAGCGAGTGCAGCGACTGTCGTCGCGAGGATGAGGCCGTATACTCGGCGCGTCCGCAACGGTCGCGCGTTCGAGAGGAGGGATGAGGACATGGCGGGGATCTCCGTCGCCGTGATGCCGCATCCCTCGGGGAGCGTGCGCTAGCCGGGCCGAATCGGGCCCGCGTCGCCACCAGCCGCCCGCAGGGGCGGCTTTCTCTTTGTCGGAGCCGCACGGAGCCGTGCGACATCCCCGTGCAGATGACTGGCCCGCAAGGATGACCGCCGACCACCACCGAAAGGAATCCCGCGTTGGAACCCATCGAGGAACAAGGGCAGGGCGGCCCGGTCGAGCACTTCGTCGACGAGGGCCTGATCACCGGTGTCGTCCGGATCGTGAAGACCGGCAAGGAGGCCTCGGTTCACCTGTGTCGTGCGAACCCGTCCACGACCGGGGAGCGGCTCCTCGCGCTCAAGGTCTATCACCCGCTCGATCGTCGGGACTTCCGCGACGAGTCCCTGTACCGCGACGGGGAGTGGATCAAGGAACGCCGCATCCGCGTCGCACTCGAGAAGAAGACGCGATACGGGCGCGAGGTGCAGGGCGCGATCTGGGTCAACCGGGAGTGGGAGACGCTCCGCGAGCTCGCGGAGGCCGGCGCACCCGTCCCCCGTCCCCTCGCCGCGACGCAGGATGCGATCCTGATGACCTACATCGGCGACCGGCTCATGGCGGCGCCGCAGCTCCGAGCCTACCGGCCCGCCCCCGACGAGGCCGAGGAGCTATTCCGCCAGGTCGTACGAGCGATCGAGCTGATGCTGTACCGGAATGTGATCCACGGCGACCTGTCCGCCTACAACGTCCTCGTCTGGGAGGAGCGCGTCGTCGTGATCGACCTGCCGCAGGCCGTCGACCCCCGGAAGAACCGACATGCTCGTCGCCTCCTCGAACGCGACGTGGCGCGCATCTGTGAGCACTTCGCCCGGTTCGGTGTGCGCTCCTCGCCGGAGCGGATCGCCGACGACCTGTGGACCGGATGGCAGTTCGCCGACCTCGTCCCCGAGGAGCTGCGCGCGGAGCTCGACCTCTAGGAGCCGATCGCGCCTCGGAACTCGAGCGTGTACGTCCAGCTGGAGCCGTCGGCCGCGTGCTCGAAGCGCTCGAGCCGGCCCTCCTCGCCGCCCGGCAGGAGGACGGGAAGCCCGCGGTGCTCCTCCCCCGGCCAGATCTCCTCGCGCCGGTGCTCCTCCAGACGGAGCAGCGTCATGGGGAGGTCGCGATCGGCGACCAGGGGTTCGCACCACTGGGCGTCGTTTTGGGGCTCCACGCGCCGGAACCGGACGAACCGAGGGACCGCGTGCAGAAGCACCGGCTCGCCGGGCGACCTCCACGCCTTGCCGAAGAACCGCCAGCGCTCGCCGTCCTTGGACGTCTCGACGGCCCAGCACTCCTCGCCGTGCACGACCGAGGAGCCTACGCGCCCCCGGTGACGGGGGGAAGCCAACCAACCCCCCGCGGGCCACCCCCGGAAACCGAACGGCCCGGCAACCGATCGGGCTGCCGGGCCTCCGGTCTTGCGGTCAAGCGGCGGGGAACGCCGCCCGACGAGTCGGATCCTCCGCTACGTCTCCGAGGAGCCCGCGAGCTCCACCGGCGGCACGTCCGGCGGGACGCCGGCCCCCTCGAACACGATCTCGCCGTCGCGGGCATCCACGATGATCGTCTGGCCGGCGCGGAACTCCTTCCACAGGAGCTTCTCCGACAAGGGATCCTCGACCAGCCGCTGGATCTCCCGTCGCAGCGGCCGCGCGCCGAGCGCCGGGTCGTAACCCTTCGCGGCCAGGAGCACCTTCGCGGCGTCGGTGAGCTCGATCTCGAGGTCCTTCGCCTTGAGCTGCTCGCGGACCCGCTTGGTCATCAGGTCGACGATCTGCTTCACGTCCTCGGCGCTGAGCGAGTGGAAGACGATGACCTCGTCGATCCGGTTCAGGAACTCGGGACGGAACGAGCGCTTGAGCTCGTCCATCACCTTGTCCCGCATCTTCTCGTAGGTCACCTTCTCGTCGGGCCGCGCCGCGAACCCGATGCCGGGGCCCTTCTGGATGTCCCGGGTGCCGAGGTTGGACGTCATGATGATGATGGAGTTCTTGAAGTCCACCTGGTGACCCTGCGAGTCGGTCAGGCGGCCGTCCTCCAGGATCTGCAGCAGCGTGTTGAACACGTCCGGGTGCGCCTTCTCGATCTCGTCGAACAGGATCACGCTGAACGGCTTGCGGCGAACGGCCTCCGTGAGCTGGCCGCCCTCCTCGTACCCGACGTAGCCGGGCGGCGAGCCGATCAGTCGGCTGACGGTGTGCTTCTCCATGTACTCGGACATGTCCAGTTGGATCAGCGCGGCCTCGTCGCCGAACAGGAACTCCGCCAGCGCCTTGGACAGCTCGGTCTTCCCGACGCCCGAGGGGCCGAGGAAGATGAACGAGCCGGTCGGGCGCTTGGGGTCCTTCAGCCCGGCCCGCGTCCGGCGGATGGCCTTGCTGACCGCCCTGATCGAGTCGTCCTGGCTGATGATCCGCTTGTGGAGCTCCTCCTCCATCCGGAGCAGCTTCTCGGTCTCCTCCTCGGTGAGCTTGAAGACCGGGATGCCCGTCCACGTGGACAGGACCTCGGCGATCTCCTCCTCGTCCACCTCGGAGAGGATGTCCATCTCGCCGGACTTCCACTCGTGCTCGCGGCGTTCGCGCTCGGCCCGGAGCTGACCCTCCTGATCGCGCAGCGCGGCGGCGCCCTCGAAGTCCTGGGCGTCGATCGCGGACTCCTTGCGGAGGCGGACCTCGGCGATCTTCTCGTCGATCTCGCGGACGTTCGGCGGCGCGGTCATCCGGCGGATCCGCATCCGCGAGCCTGCCTCGTCGATCAGGTCGATCGCCTTGTCCGGCAGGAAGCGGTCGCTGATATAGCGGTCGGCGAGGTTGGCCGCGGCGACGAGCGCGTCATCGGTGAAGTTCACGCGGTGATGCGCCTCGTATCGATCGCGCAGGCCCTTCAGGATCTCGATCGTGTGCGCGACCGAGGGCTGCTCGACGCTGATCGGCTGGAAACGCCGCTCGAGCGCCGCGTCCTTCTCGAGGTGCTTGCGGTACTCATCGCGCGTGGTCGCCCCGATCGTCTGGAGCTCGCCGCGGGCGAGCATCGGCTTCAGGATGCTGGCGGCGTCGATGGCACCCTCCGCCGCGCCGGCGCCGACGAGCGTGTGCAGCTCGTCGATGAAGAGCACGATGTCGCCTCGCGTGCGGATCTCCTTGAGGACCTTCTTCAGCCGCTCCTCGAAGTCGCCGCGGTAGCGCGACCCCGCGACCAGGGCGCCGAGGTCGAGGGTGTAGATCTGCTTCCCCTTCAGCGTCTCGGGGACCTCGCCCTTGACGATGTCCTGCGCGAGTCCCTCGACGATGGCGGTCTTGCCGACGCCGGGCTCGCCGATGAGCACCGGGTTGTTCTTGGTCCGGCGCGAGAGCACCTGCATCACGCGCTCGATCTCCTTCTCGCGCCCGATCACCGGGTCGAGCTTGGTCTCGCGCGCCAGCTGGGTGAGGTTCCTCCCGAACTGGTCGAGGACCATCGAGCCCTGCCCCTGGCCCTCGCCCTGGCCGCCGGGCGTCGTCTCGCCCTTGCCGCCGGTGTAGCCGGACAGGAGCTGGATCACGGTCTGGCGAACGCGGTTGAGGTCGGCGCCCAGCTTCTGGAGCACCTGGGCGGCGACGCCCTCACCCTCGCGGATCAGGCCGAGCAGGATGTGCTCGGTCCCGATGTAGTTGTGGCCGAGCTGGAGCGCCTCGCGCAGCGAGAGCTCGAGCACCTTCTTGGCGCGCGGCGTGAACGGGATGTGACCGGTCGGGGCGGCCTGCCCCTGTCCGATGATCTCCTCGACCTGTTGGCGGACGGCCTCGAGGGAGATGTTGAGGGACTCCAGCGCCTTGGCCGCGACCCCCTCGCCCTCGTGGATCAGGCCGAGCAGGATGTGCTCGGTCCCGATGTAGTTGTGGTTCAGCATCCTCGCCTCTTCCTGGGCGAGGACCACGACCCGGCGGGCTCGGTCCGTGAAGCGCTCGAACATATCTCTCCCCCGGGGCCCGCGAGCCCCTCGTTATCGAACAACCTCGGGGATCAGCGGACCCCGTCCTACCCCCGAGGCAAGTCGGGCGCCCCGGTGGTGCGCCTTTCAGCGCGCCTTCCGAAGCGCCCCACGGCGGCCAGTATACCCCTGGCCCCCGATACGGCCGATCGGCCGACACGCATCTCCATCTAACCCAACGTCGCCGGCTGCCCGAACGATGCTCTCTCGTACCGTATATTCGGTCGCGATCCGGCTCGGGATGAGTGGCCCTGAAGGATGTAGGGCGTTCCGGGCGGATATAGGCCGAAAGACCGAATCAAGATTCCCCCTTTCGGGGCGTTGTGGCGGGGACCGAGCCTCGGCGAGGATTCCTACAACAGCGTGGCCGACCCTTCCCCCCCAAGATCCTTCCCCAGAAGGAGACGATCGCCATTGCGGGTCTTGGTGGTCGACGATCACCCGGCGTTCCGCCGGGCGCTCACGTCGGCGCTCAGGATGGTCAAGGACATCGAGGTCGCCGGCGAGGCCGGCGGCGGTGTCGAGGCCACCAAGCGGGCGGTCGAGAGCAACGCCGATCTCGTGCTCATGGACCTCTCGATGCCCGACCTCGACGGCATCGAGGCGATGCGCCGGATCCACGAGCAGCGGCCGGGCCTCCCCGTCGTGATCCTCACCGCGCACGCCGATCCCGGCGTGGAGAAGGAGGCCCGGGAGGCGGGCGCCTCCGGCTTTCTCGCCAAGGGAACCGCGCTCGAGCAACTCGTGGTCGTGCTGCACGAGGCCGCGCCCGAGGCCGCCCCCGACTCCGGCTAAGCCGTCGAGCCCCCCGAGGGGCGGTGGTGCGGGAACAGGATCACGTCGCGGATCGACGGTGCGTCGGTGAGGATCATCAGCAGCCGGTCGATCCCGATCCCGAGACCTCCCGCCGGCGGCATCCCGTGCTCGAGCGCCGTGAGGAAGTCCTCGTCGAACGGGTGGGTCTCCTCCTCTCCGGATTCCCTCGCGCGCTGCTGGATCAGGAACCTCGCGCGCTGCTCGTCCGGATCGGTGAGCTCCGAGTAGCCCGTCCCGATCTCCACGCCGCCGATCACGGGGTCGACGTGTTCGGTCAGTCCCGGATCGTCTCGATGCGGTCGCGCGAGCGGTGAGACGTCCCGCGGGTAGTCGCAGACGAACGTGGGCTGCACGAGGTGGGGTTCGACGAGCTTCTCGAACAGCTCGAGGACGATCTTCCCGTTGGGCCAGGCGGGATCGACCGCGACGCCCGCCGCTTCCGCGAGGCGGGGGAGGTCGGGGCGGTCCAGGGTGATCTCCTCCCCCGTCGCCTCGGAGACAGCGCCGAGCACCGTGATCCGGCTCCACGGCCCACCCAGGTCGATCGTGTCGCCCCGGAACCGGACCTCGAGCGAGCCCGTCACCTCGAGCGCGCATCGCTGCACCAGCTCGCGCGTCACGTCCATGACGGTCTCGTAGTCCGCGTACGCCTGGTAGAGCTCGAGCATCGTGAACTCGGGGTTGTACTTCCAGCCGATCCCCTCGTTGCGGAAGTTGCGGCCGATCTCGTAGACGCGTTCGAGACCGCCGACGAGCAGCCGCTTGAGGTACAGCTCGAGCGAGATGCGCAGGTACAGGTCGACGTCGAGGGCCTCGTGGTGCGTGACGAACGGGCGCGCCATCGCGCCGCCCGCCACGCCTTGCAGCACCGGCGTCTCGACCTCCACGAAGCCTCGCTCGTCCAGATGCGAGCGGATCGCGCGGAGCGTCGTCGCGCGCGCCGCGACCACGCCGCGGTATTCGAGATCGGTCGCGAGGTGGAGGTACCGCTGTCGCTGCTGGAGATCGGGGTCCTTGAGCCCGTGCCACTTCTCGGGAAGCGGCCGGAGCGACTTGGAGAGCATCGCGAGCCGGTCGACGAAGACCGAGAGCTCTCCCTTGCGCGTGGTGCCGACGCGACCCGTCGCGCCGACGATGTCCCCGAGGTCCATCTCGGAGAGCAGCTCGAAGCTCGCCGGCTCGGTGTCCTGATTGCAGACGAGCTGCAGGTCGCCGGCCCGGTCGCGAACGACGAGGAAGACGAGCCTGCCGATGTCCCGCTTCAGGATCAGGCGCCCGGCGACCGTTCGGCGGTCATCCGTCAGCGTGTCGGGTTGGACGTCGACGTGGGCCGCACGGATGACGACGGACGTGTCGGGATCGGCGACGCCGAGCGCCGTCTCCAGGTTCAAGGCGAACGCGCGGTGGCCGAGCCGCTCCCGGCTCTCGCGACGGGCCTTCAGGACCTCGGCCTCCCGGCCGGTCGATCCCTCAGTCATCGTCGGGCTGGCCGGCGTTGCGGTCGAACACCAGCCGGAGCCCCTCGAGCGTGAGCCACGGGTCGTGCTCGTCGACGAACTGGCAGTGCGGCACGACGAGCGGCGCGAGCCCCCCGGTGGCGACGACGGTCGCGTTGCCGCCGAGCTCCTTGCGGAGGCGGTCGATCAGCCCGTCGGCCTCGGCGGCGGTCCCGAAGATCAACGCGGACTGGATCGCCTCCACCGTGCTCTTCCCGACCGCGCTCCTCGGCGCCTGCAGCTCGACCTGCGGCAGCCGCGCCGTCTCCCGGGAGAGCGAGGCGTTCTTCGTCTGCACCCCGGGCGCGATCGCGCCCCCGAGGAACTCGCCCTTCTCGGAGACGACGTCGTAGGTCGTCGCCGTCCCGAAGTCGATCACGATGCACGGGCCCCCGTATCGACGGAACGCGGCGAGCGCGTTCACGACGCGATCGGCGCCGAGCTCACGCGGGTTGTCCGTGAGGATCGGGATGCCCGTCTTGGTCCCCGGCTCGACGACCACGGGCGGGAAGTTGAAGTAGCGATGGACCATGTCGCGGAGCGCCGTGGTGGACGACGGGACGACCGAGCTGATCACGACGCCGGAGATCTGGTTCGAGAAGGACAACCGGGCCTGGTCGAGGAGGCCGCCGAAGAGCACGGCCAGCTCGTCGGCGGTCCGCTCCGGCTCCGTCGACACCCGCCACTGGTGCTCGAGCGTCGCCGCGCGGAAGACGCCCAACACCGTGGTGGTGTTCCCGACGTTCACCGCGAGCAGCACCGGCCTTCACCTCCTCGAACGGCCCATCCTGCCACGCGAGCCAACGGCCGACACACGGTCACGGCTCCGGCAGGAGGAGATTGTCGATCAGGCGCACCTCGCCGAATCGTGCGGCCACGATGGCTCGCGCCGGACCTTCGACGCGGGCGACCTCCTCGAACGTCTCCTCGTCGACGACCCCCGCGTAGTCCAGGCGGGCCTCCGGGGTCGCGCCGATCTCGCGGGCCATCGCGGCGACGAGCCGCCCCGCGTCGCGCTCGCCCGACCGTCCAAACTCGGCGGCGGCGGCGAGCGCCAGGAACAGGCAGCCGGCCGCCTCCCGTTGCGCCGACGTCAGGCGCGCGTTCCTCGACGAGATCGCGAGGCCGTCGGGCTCGCGGACGGTCGGGCACGCGACGATCTCGACGGGC
>JBOGVL010000122.1:0-8315 GCA_050692535.1 Actinomycetota bacterium
ACGAGGTTCTCTACGAAGGACGGCGCCGAGATCGCGCTCGCACCCGGCCGGACCTGGGTGGAGCTCTTTCCGGACGATCTCCCCGTCGGGACCGACTAGCCCTCCCCGGGATCGGGCCCCGGCAGCACAAGGATCGCGTTGCTGATCGAACGCTCCCGGCCGTCCGAGGGCCGGTTCACGATTTCGCCCTCCACGACCATCTCCGACGAGCCCCCTCCATCCAGGTTCAGGGCCGTCACGGCCCCGAGGTCGCGCATGATCTCGGCGAACTCACGGGCCGTCGGGCCGAGCGACCACTTGGGCTGGCGGCCGTCGATCACGACGAGAAGGATGCTGCCGTCCTGGGTCACGCCGATGCCCGTTCGCGGCTGGCTCCCGCACCCCGAACGGCAGATGCCCACCAGCTTCCCGTCCTCCAAGAGCAGCGGCGCCCCGCCGACCGCGTCGAGCACGCCCGCCCAGCCGAGCGACCAGTGCAGGCGCATCGGCGTCCCCGGGACGAGGGCGAGAAGCAGGGTCGCCTCGTCGGTGGACGGCGGAGCCGCGAGCACCACGCCGCCTTCCCTCGACATCGGGCTCTCGAAGCAACCCGCGATGTCCACGACGTAGTCGCGCTCGACACCCTCCGCGGGCGCGAGGGACGGCGGGCCGGTCGGGAGGAGCCTCACGCCGCACGAGTGGGAAGGCGGGAGCTCGAGCGTCCCCCCCAGTGGCGAGAACCCCACGATCTCACCCGGCATCGGCCCCCCGTCGTTCCACCGTGAGATCCGATACGACACCCCCGAGTCTCGGTTGGTGACGACGACCGACGGGTCGGGCTTGCCGAAAAAGGTCTGGGTCTCGTCCGCCGTCAGCGCGAACAGGGTCCCGAGCTGGTCGGTCGTCTGGAGCAGCTCCCCGTCCTGTGCCATCGGGTGCACCGGGTCGCCGACCCCGCTGTAGTCCCCGTTCACGGCCGCGAGGGCCCCGTGCGCGTCCGAGATCTGGGAGAGGACTCGTCGCGCGGGCATCGCCGACTCCGAGAGCGTCACGTCGAGGGTCACGGCCTCCGCGGGATCCATCTCGAGCACGAACGTTCGCCGGGGCATCTGCTTCTGAACGATCTTCGTGTAGAGAAGGCCCGGCGCGATCCGCCGCGTCTTGACGATCGGACCACGGGGTGCCCGGTCGGAGCGTGCGCGCGCGGAGTCGACCTCAGCATCGGCGGGCGCGACGAGAATGAGGGCGGTCGTCAGGCTCGCAAGAGACAGGACCAGGTGCGGGCGGAGCGCATGTTTCACGACGAGGCATCCTACCCGCGTCTCCCGCCAGGGCGCAGCGTCCCAGTGGCCGCAGGCCTATCGCGCGCGTCACTCGCTCGAGCGCAGACGATCGAACACGCGCTGCGCTCGCTTCCTGAGCGTGTCCGGGACCCGCCGATAGTGGTCACGAAGGCCCTCCTTGAGCTGTTCGCGAGACGTGGACGGACGGGGGATGATGAGCTCGAGCTCTTCCGGGCTGCGTGCGCGCCGACCGTAGTCGCGTTCGATCTCCAGGTTCAGGCGCGCGAGGTTCGCGTCGGTGTGCTCGAACGGTGTGAACGTGGTCCCGAAGCGCTCGTTGACGCGCACGATGACCGAGCCGAAGTCGCGCACCACCTCCTCGAACCTCCCCAGTACGAACGCCTGTCGCACGCGGACCAGGGGTTCGTAGAACCTCACGTACCCGCGGACCGAAGCCGCGACGGTCACGTTCGGCGTGTGGATCACGTGGGAGAGCACGGCGTCCTCGGGCTCCCGGGTGAGCACCAGGGCCGGAGTTCCTTGACGCGCGGCGGCCAGGACCTGAGCCGGCATGTGGGTGTGGTTGGCGATCGTCATCGGTTGCGGCTCCTGTGCCAGGCGGAACGCCGCGACCGCGAACGACGAGGCGCATCGGGGGAAGCTCTCGATGACGATGTCGGTGTCGTCCCCGATCACCTCGCCGCTCTTTCGAAGTCGCGCGATCGGCAGGGCGATCGAGGGCACCGACGCGATCCGCGTCTTGAGCTCGTAGCTGAGTACCCCGAGCGTGTCACGGAATCCTCGCTCGGCGGTGACCGGATCCGCTTCGCCGTCCGGTGTCAAACGCGCTCCTCCGGTGACGTGCGCTCGAGGATCGGCCGGCATGCTACGCCCTGCATCGCCGCCGCGCGCCGAGATCGTCGAAGGACGACGCCCCGCTCTCGCCGGGTCGCTCGCCCGCTCACCGATCGACCGCGAGGAGGTCGGCCACGATGACACAGCGAAGACCGCGGAGGTGCTCGAAACGCGAGACGAGCCGCTCGTACGCGATGCCGAGCAGGTAGGCGAACGGATGGAAGTCCAGATAAGTGGGTCGCGGCTCGACGAGATCGAGACGCTCGATCCGGTAGCCCGATCGCCTCGCCAACTCCTGAAGCCTGCGACGGTCGTTGGCCCGATACCGTGTCGGGAATGTGTCGAGCTCGGATCGACCTCGGCGGGCGTTGTACCAGCGGTGAAAGTTCTGGGGCGTCAGCATCGCGCCGAGCGCGACGTAGTGGAATCGGTTGGGGGTGTGGATCACGAGATGGCCACCCGGCCGGGTGACACGGCGCAGCTCGCGCATCGTCGGGAGCGGCTGCTCGAGGTGCTCGAAGACGAACTTGGAGAACACCAGGTCGAACGAAGCGTCGCGAAAGGGGAGGCGGGCGAGGTCGCCACGCACCGGATGGTGGACGAGCCGATTCGCGGAGAGATTCGTCGAAACGTCGACGCCCACGACACGAGCGACGTGTTCGCCGTAGTCGTACGGATATCGCACGCCCCGGCCTGCGCCGGCGTCGAGCAGGACGGCTTCGGTTCGAAGGTGACGCCGAACCGCCTCCTCGAAGAGCCGGTGGTCATCGACCGCCGTCGGGTAGTAGCGGGCATCCAGCCGTTCGATGCGGGCCACGCGTCCCCCCCGCCGACCACCTCGTCTCATCGTACGCGCGCCCATCGAGGTGGGGAAGGTCGACCATCCGCGGGCTGGATCGCGGCCGCGCAGGACGATCCAACTGGACCGTGAGATCCGTCGACGCCCGGCGGTACACTCGGTGAGCAGGCACTTCGGCTGTGAGCACGTCGACTTTGATTTGAGTCCGTCCGAAGGGGGCGATTCCCGTGGAGCGCGAGACCGGCACCTTTCGTGTGAAGTCCGGCCTGGCCGAGATGCTGAAGGGCGGCGTCATCATGGACGTCACCACGGCGGACCAGGCGAAGATCGCCGAGGACGCCGGCGCCGTGGCCGTCATGGCGCTCGAGCGGGTCCCCGCGGACATCCGCAGGGAGGGCGGCGTCGCCCGCATGGCCGACGCGACGAAGGTCGAGGAGATCGCGCAGGCCGTATCGGTCCCCGTGATGGCCAAGGCGCGGATCGGGCACTTCGTCGAGGCGCAGATCCTCCAGGCGCTCGGCGTCGACTACGTGGACGAGTCGGAGGTGCTGACGCCGGCCGACGAGGAGCACCACATCGACAAGTGGGCGTTCACGGTTCCGTTCGTGTGCGGCGCCCGGAACCTCGGCGAGGCGCTCCGTCGCATCGCCGAAGGGGCGGCCATGATCCGCACGAAGGGCGAGGCCGGGACGGGCAACGTCGTGGAGGCGGTCCGGCACCAACGGACGATGCGGCGTGAGATCGGCTGGCTGAAGGGCCTGGGTCCGGAGCAGTACGTGGCGGCCGCCAAGGACCTCGGCGCGCCCGTCGAGCTGGTGCGGATGGTCGCGCAGGCAGAAGCCCTCCCGGTCGTGAACTTCGCGGCCGGGGGGCTCGCGACGCCGGCCGACGCGGCGCTGATGATGCAGCTCGGCGTCGACGGCGTCTTCGTCGGCTCGGGCATCTTCAAGTCGGAGGATCCCGGGCCGCGCGCCCGCGCGATCGTCGAGGCGACCACGCACTTCCAGGACCCCGACGTCCTCGCCAAGGTGTCACGCGGACTGGGCGAGCCGATGCACGGACTCGACATCAAGGAGCTCGGCGAGGAGGGCCTGCTCCAGACCCGCGGCTGGTAGGGGCCCGATGAAGGCCGGGGTCCTCGCGCTGCAGGGCGACTTCCGCGAGCACGCGGCGGCGTTCGCCGACGCCGGCGCATCGCCGGTCGAGGTGCGCACGCCGGACGATCTCTCTCGCGTCGAATGCCTGGCGATCCCTGGCGGCGAGTCGACGGCCATCAGCAAGCTCGCCCGGAGCGCCGGCCTCGTGGATCCCATCGTGGAGCGCGCCGGCGCGGGGATGCCGATCATCGGCACGTGCGCGGGCATGATCGTGATGGCCGAGCGCGTCGTCGGGCTGGAGCCGCTGCTTGGGCTCGTCGACATCACCGTCCGGCGGAACGCCTACGGACGGCAGGTCGACTCGTTCGAGGCCGACCTCGTCGTGGAGGGTGTCGACCACCCGGTGCGCGGCGTGTTCATCCGGGCCCCGGCCGTCGAGGACGTCGGTCCGGACGTCCGCGTGCTCTCCCGGCACGAGGACCGGCCCGTCGTCCTGGAGCAGGGGAGCCTCATCGTGACATCCTTCCATCCGGAGCTGGTCGGCGAGTCCCGGCTGCACGCGTACCTGCTCGGGAAGGTGTGAGGGTGTCCGGTCATTCCAAGTGGGCGACGATCAAGCGCAAGAAGGGCGCGGCCGACGCCAAGCGGAGCAACGAGTTCGCCAAGCTCCTGCGCGCCGTGGAGGTCGCCGCGCGCGAGGGCGGCAGCGGCGACCCAAAGGCGAACATGACGCTCGCGTCGGCGATCGAGAAGGCGCGCGGGTCGTCGGTGCCGGTCGACAACATCGAGCGCGCGATCAAACGAGGGACCGGCGAGCTCGAGGGCGGCGCGCGGTACGAGGAAGTCACCTACGAGGGCTACGGCCCCGGCGGCGTGGCCCTGTACGTGGAGACGCTCACCGACAACCGGAACCGGACCGCGCAGGATGTCCGTCACGCGTTCACGCGGAACAGCGGGAACCTCGGCGAGAACGGCAGCACCGCCTGGATGTTCCATCGCAAGGGTCTGATCCAGATCGAGAAGGACGCGGCGCCCGACGAGGAGCGGCTGCTCGAGATCGCCCTGGAGGCCGGCGCCGACGACCTGAGCGACGCCGAGAGCACCTGGGAGATCACCACGGACCCGGGCGCGTTCGCGGGCGTGCGGGACGCGATCTCGGCGGCGGGCATCCCGATGCTGTCGGCCGAGCTGACCATGGTGCCGCAGAGCACCGTGCCGGTGGGAGGCGGTCAGGCCCGGCAGGTGCTCGCGCTCCTCGAGGGACTCGAGGAGCTCGACGACACGCAGAACGTCTACGCCAACTTCGACATCCCCGAGTCGGTGATGGCCGAGCTCTCCGGCTAGCGGACGGCGAGGCGGACCCCGGCGAACCCGAGCGCGGCCACCACTCCGCCCCCGGCCGCGACCGACAGGGGCACGGCCCGCACCCACACCGTGACCACGACGACGACGACCGCGGTCACCAGCCCGGCGAGGACGGCCCGCGCGGGTCGTCGCCCCGGACCGTCGAGGCCGAAGAGGACGTTGATCGACAGGCTCACCGCCACGACCGGCAGGATGAAGGCCCAGAACCGTTGACCCCACTCCCCGGGGACCGATCCCGTGAAGCGGGCGACCAGCGCCACGAGGTAGGACAGGACGACGACGAGCGCGTCGATCGAGGCGAGCACCCAGGGCCTCCACGTGGTCGAGGCCGTGTCGTCCATCTCCCGGAGATGTTTGCCCGCGGCCCGGCCGGTGCCTAGACTGAACAGGTGTTCGATTCCTGCGTGCTCGGGGTCGACCCGGGCCTGTCCGCGCTGGGCCTCGCGGCCGTCGCCCGGCGCGATCGACGACCACGGATCCTGTTCGCCGAGACGGTCCGCACGCCCGGCGATCTCCCCGAGGCGGGCCGCCTCCGCCTGATCCACGAGGCGATCCGGGGCGCGATCGCCGCCCACCGCCCGGACACCGTCGCCGTCGAGCGCGTCGCCTGGAACACCAATCAACGAAGCGCCCTGCACGTCGCCCGCGCGACCGGCGTCGTGCTGCTCGCCGCCGCCGAGGCGGGGTTGACCGTGGAGGAGTACGGGCCGCTCGAGGTCAAGATGGCCGTGACGGGGCAGGGCAACGCCGACAAGGCGCAGGTCCGCGACGCGCTGGGGCGTTTCCACGGGCTCCTCGAGGTGCCGACCCAGGCGGACGCGGCCGACGCCGTCGCCGTGGCACTGTGTCACCTCACGCAGTCGCGGCTCCGGCGGGTCGCGAGGCTGGCCACGTGATCGCGTTCCTCGAGGGGCGCGTGGCCGACAAGTCTGGGGGACGCGTCACGATCGACGTCGGTGGGGTCGGGTACGACGTGCAGGTGCCGTCGTCCACGCTCGCGCAGCTCCCGCCGCTGGGGACGAGGGCGCGAGTCCACACGCGGATGGTCGCGCGCGACGACGCGATGACCCTCTACGGCTTCTCGAGCGCCGACGAGCGCGAGCTGTTCGACCTGCTGGTCACCGTGAGCGGCATCGGCCCCAAGGTCGCGTTGTCCTTCCTCTCGGTGCTCTCGCCGGATGCGCTCCGGCGCGCCGTCCGGGCGGGTGACGTCGCGGCGCTGACCCTCGTCCCGGGCGTGGGGAAGAAGTCCGCGCAGCGGGTGGTGCTCGACCTGAAGGACCGGCTGGGAGGCGACGTGATCGTCCTCGATGGTCCGCTCTCGGACGTGCGGGAGGCCCTCCTGTCGCTGGGGCTCTCGCCGCAGGAGGCGAGCGAGGCGATGGCCGGGCTCGCGCCCGACGGCGAACGGCCGGTGGAGCAGCTGCTGCGCGAGGCGCTGCAGCACGTCGGGCGCGGGTGACCGACGTGACCGAGCGTTCCAGGATCGTCGACGCCGACCTTCCCGACGACGAGCGGCAGCTCGACGCCGCGCTGCGGCCGCGCCGGCTCGAGGAGTTCGTCGGGCAAGAGCGGATCAAGGAACAGCTCGCGCTGCTGATCGAGGGCGCCCGCGCGCGCGGGGAGACGGTCGACCATCTCCTGGTCTCGGGACCCCCGGGGCTCGGGAAGACGACGCTCGGGGGCATCGTCGCCAACGAGCTCGGCGTCGGATTCCAGCCGACGTCCGGGCCGGCGCTCGACCGGCCGGGGGACCTCGCCGCGATCCTCACCAACCTCGAGGAGGCCGACGTCCTGTTCGTGGACGAGATCCACCGGATGCCGCGGGCGGTCGAGGAGGTGCTCTACCCGGCGCTCGAGGACTTCAAGCTCGACGTGGTGCTCGGCAAGGGGCCGAGCGCGAGGAGCATCCGGCTCGACCTGCCGAGGTTCACGCTCGTCGGGGCGACGACGCGGCCGGGGCGGATCACGCTCCCGCTTCGCGAGCGGTTCGGGTTCTCGCCGCGGCTCGACTACTACTCGGTCCAGGACCTCGAGCGCATCGCCGCGCGCTCGGCCGGGATCCTCGGCGCCTCCCTCGACCGCGACGGGGCGGCCGAGATCGCCCGCCGCTCGCGTGGGACGCCGCGCGTCGCCAACCGCCTGCTCCGCCGCGTGCGGGACTTCGCCGAGGTCCGGCACGACGGCGAGATCAGCGGCGACGTCGCCCGGGCCGGCCTCGAGCTCTTCGAGGTGGACGAGCTGGGGCTGGACAAGCTGGACCTGGCCATCCTGGTGACGGTCGTCGAGAAGTTCGGTGGCGGCCCCGTCGGCCTCTCGACCCTCGCGGCCGCGGTGGGCGAGGAGACCGACACCGTCGAGGACGTCTACGAGCCGTACCTGCTGCAGCTCGGCTTCCTCCAGCGGACGCCGCGCGGTCGCGTCGCCACCCAGCGCGCGTACCGGCACCTCGGCGTGACGGTCGAGGGCGCCCTGCCGCTGGCCTGACCTGCGACGACGTCCTTCGGTGAACCGCCCTTCACTCGGCGGCGAACCGAGGCGTAGCCTGTATGCTGCGTCGTCATCTTCTAGGAGGCGTCACACCCATGGTTGTCCAACTCCTCGCCCAGGCCGATTCCGGAAGCGGTGGATCCCTGGTCGGGCTCGCGCTGCCGCTCCTCATGCTCGGAGGCTTCTACTTCCTCCTGATCCGGCCGCAGCGGAGCCGCCAACGCGCCCAGCAGGCGCTGCTCGCCTCGCTCGAGGTTGGCGACGAGGTCCTGACCTCCGGCGGCGTCTTCGGCACGATCGTCGAGATCGACGACGAGGAGAACGTCGTGACCGTCGAGATCGCGCCCGGCACCCGGGTCAAGATGCTCCGCCAGGGAATCTCGCAGCGGTTCGTGGAAGAAGAGGAAGAGGAGGAGTACGGCGACGACGACGGCTCGGTCGACGAGG
>JBOGVL010000123.1:0-8252 GCA_050692535.1 Actinomycetota bacterium
ATCCACCATGACCACGTCCCGAGGACTGCTGGCACGGATCCGCGCTCGCCTGCACAAGGACGAGCGCGGCTTCACCATGATCGAGGTCCTCGCTGCGATCCTCATCTTCGGCGTCCTGATCACCGGCATCGCCTCGATGCAGTCCACCACGCTGAACCTGATCCGGAACAACCGCCATCGGGCCGTTGCGGCCAACCTCGCGTCCGAGGAGATGGACACGGTTCGCAGCACGCAGTTCGCGAGCCTGCCGGTCGGCCAGAGCGTGTCGACGAGGACCGTCGACGGCATCTCGTACACCGTGACGAGGGAGTCCGAGTGGATCCCCAACAACGCGAGCGCCGGGGCCTGCGACGCGCCGCCCGGCTCCTCGCCGGCCTACCTCCGCGTGAACGTTGCGGTGACCTGGCCCGTGATGAGCGGGGTCGAGCCGGTCCAGGCCAACACGATCGTGACGCCGCCCGTGGGGACGTACGACGAGAACACCGGGCATCTCGGAGTCAAGGTCCTCGACCGGGACGGTCAGCCCATCGGCGGCATCCCGGTCGCCATCGCCGGTCCCCAGGCGCAGAGCCAGAGCACCAGCTCGGACGGCTGCGTGTTCTTCGCGTTCCTGCCGCCCGGCTCGTACACCGCCACCGTGAGCGAGACCGGGTACGTGAGCGACCAGGGCGTCGCCGCGCCCGCACAGGGCGTCGCGGTCGTCCAGGGAGCGATCGCCTCCCTGCTGTTCCTCTACGACCGGGCGGCGACGCTGGACCTGACCCTCCTCGGGAAGGACGCCGGCCACGCCGCGCCCGCCGGGGTCCCCGTCGTGCTCTTCAACACGAGCATCCTCCCCTCCGGGACGCTGCTGAATGCGGGAAGCGGAAGTCCGCGGGTGATCTCCGGCCTGTTCCCGTACGCGGCCGGCTTCTCGGTCTGGGCCGGGAGCTGCGCGGACGCCGATCCCGCCTTCCACGACGGGGGCGCCCGACCGGACCCCATCGCCGTCGAGCCGGGGACGACCACGGCGGGGCCCGTGCTGATGTACGACGTGTTCGTCACGGTGACGGTCGGCGGCCTCCCGTCTTCCGGGCGGACCGTGACCGCCGTCCACGCCGCGGACGCCGGGTGCCCCGCGGGGGCGAGCTACACGATCGGGCAGACGGACGCCCTCGGTGAGATCCGGTTCGCCCTGCCGTACGGGACCTGGCAGATCCAGGTCGACGGCTCCACCGTCGACACGCCCACGCTGGCGCCGACGGACCCGACCGGTCCGTACGTGGTGACGGTGATCCAGTGATGGCCCGCTGGACCCGCGCGGTTCGACGGCTCCGGGACGAGTCCGGGATGTCGCTTCCGGAGGTCATGGTGGTCATCGCCGTCCTCGGGGTCGTGATGATCTTCTCGCTCACCTCGGTGGCCACGTTCGAGCGCGCGACGACCGGAGAGATCCGGCGCCTCGAGAACCTCGACGAGGCGCGCGTGCTCATGCAGGTGGTCACCAAGGACGTCCGGACCGCGGTCCGGCTGAGCTCCAGCACCTCCCCGTTCATCAAGGCCGACGACAACGAGGTCCAGTTCTACGCCAACCTCAACCTCACCACGTCCTGCCCGAAGATCGTGCGCATCCACGTGGACGTGAGCGTCCGGCTGATCGAGTCCGTATGGGAGCCGACCAGCGGGACACCACCGACATGCACCTACTCGGGGAACCCGATGGGCACCCCGCCGACCGGCGCGACCGACACCCGGCTCGTCGGCCGGTACGTCGCGAACACGACGAGCGAGCCGATCTTCACGTACTACTACGACAACGCGGGTGTGCTCACGGCGTTCACCACGACGGACACGCCGCTGAGCGCCGCGAACAGCTTCCTGGTCACGTCGGTCCAGATCCGCCTCTCGATCCGCAAGGACACGCTCCAGTCGGTCGACCGAACGACGATCGTCAACAAGGTCCGCCTGCCGAACGTCTACTACAACCCCGAAGAGTCGCCGAGTCCGTGAGGAGCGAACGATGCTGACCAGGTTCCATCGCGACGAACGGGGGTTCGTGCTGGTCGTCGTCGTCCTGTCCCTCGTGTTCCTCCTCATGCTCGTCACGAGCGTCATGCAGTACTCGATCGGCTCGCAGAACCTGTCCCGGCACGACCAGGACTGGAACGCCGCGCTCGCGGCGGCCGAGGCCGGCATCGACGACTACATCTTCCACCTGAACCAGGACGGGCAGTACTGGCTCTACGGCAACTCGACGGTCGCGACCTCGGACTCCCGGTACGGGCCGGCACCGCCCGACGGGAACCTGGCCTTCACCTCCTGGGTGGCGGTCCCGGGCGGAGGGTCCGACGCCGAGTACCGCTACGACCGCGACACGTCGCAGCTCGCCGTGGACGGGACGATCCGGCTGACGGTCACCGGCCGCGTGGGCAAGGTGACCCGGTCGATCCAGGCGAGCCTCCGCCGACGGAACTTCCTCGACTACCTGTACTTCACGGACTACGAGACGAAGGACCCGGCCGCGTACTCCACCAGCGACGACTACACGCCGGCCGAGGCGCAGACACGTTGCGCGAAGCACTACTACGGCAGCCGAGACATCGCCGGGCGGGTCGACTTCAGCGGGGACACCGACGGCGACGTCTGTACCGAGATCACGTTCATCACCCAGGACACTATCAACGGCCCGCTGCACACCAACGACGCGCTCCGGATCTCGGGCAGCCCCAACTTCAACGGCCCGACCAGCACGAGCTACGACGGCAGCCTGACCGGCGGGACGCGGTGGTGGGGGTCCGGGACGCCCGACTTCGCGAACGCCGGCGATCCCAAGTACGCCGACCCGCTCACCCTGCCGCCCAACAACATCGAGCTGAAGGCCGAGACGGATCCCGGAGTGGGCGGCTGCCTGTTCACGGGCCCGACGGCGATCCGGATCAACGCCGGCCCGCCGGCCACCATGGACGTCATCAGCCCGCTGAGCAAGGTGATCAACTGCACGCCGGCCACGGCGACCCCGGACGCGAACCTCTCGGGAACCCTGCCGTACACGATCACGAGGATGAGCCTGCCGACGAACGGCGTGATCTACGTGCAGAGCATGCCGACCTCCGGGTCCAACTTCACCTCCGGCACGTGCGGGATCTTCAACCGCGAGGCGATCGGTGGAACCGGGTCCTCGAATCCCAACCGGCAGCATCCCCTGGGCTTCCCGCAGGCCAACGACGGGGCCACGCCCGCCGGCTGGTACGGCTGCACGGCCGGCGACGTCTTCCTCCAGGGCACGCTCGACGGCCGCCTGACCATCGCGGCCGAGAACAACATCGAGCTGTTCACTAACGTGACGTATGCCGGCGGCCAGGGCGGAGACGATCTGCTCGGCCTGGTGGCGAACAACTACATCGAGGTGTACCACCCGGTCCGCACCGACGGCTCGACCACGAACACCGATGGGTGCGACAGCGGCGACGACTGCAACCTGCAGATCCCCGGTTCCTCGAGCACCAACAAGTCGCTGTTTAGCGGCTCGACCCCGGGCACGTCGACGATCGCGACCCAGCTCACGAACCAGGCGCTACGAAACCCGAGCTTCTACGGGCCCCTGCTCACCGTGGCCCACTCGTTCCGGGTGCAGAACTACAACGAGGGGGACGGCCCGACGCTCGGGACCCTGACGATCTTCGGCGCCGTCGCGCAGAAGTACCGCGGCCCCGTGGGCACCTTCTCCGGGGGAACGATCGTGACCGGCTACGCGAAGGCGTACAGCTACGACCAGCGCCTGAAGTACGACTCGCCGCCGAAGTTCCTGAACCCCGTGGCGTCCGCCTGGCAGGTCGTGACCTGGTCCGAGCGCAAGTCGGTCTATGCGTACACGGCCCCATAGCCCGCGGCTAGACTGCGCGCCCGTGGACGCGGCCCTCCGAGCGATCGTCGCGGTCCCGTTCGGCCTCGCGTTCGGGAGCTTCCTGACCGTCGCGATCACCCGGGCGCCGGCGAAGGAGTCGATGGTTCGCCCGCGCTCGAGGTGTCCCTCGTGCGGCACGCCGATCCGCAACGCGGACAACATCCCGGTCGTTTCCTGGCTCGTGCTCCGAGGGCGGTGTCGCTCCTGCGGGGTCCGGATCTCGCCCGTGTACCCGCTTACCGAGCTCGTCTGCCTCGGTCTGTTCGTGGCGGCGGCCCTGACGTTCGAGGACCCCTGGATCGCGGCCCTGATGGCGCCGTTCCTGGGACTGCTGGCGGCCCTCACGGTGATCGACGTGCGGCATCGGATCGTCCCGAACCGGCTCGTGTATCCGGCGTTCCTGATCGTGGCGGCCTACCTGCCCGTCGCCCGGCTCGCGGGGGCCCCCATGGACCTCCTCGACGCCCTCATCGGATGCCTCGCCTACGGGGGCGGCCTCCTCCTGGTGGCGCTCGTCGCGCCGAAGGGGATGGGCATGGGCGACGTGAAGCTCGCCGGTCTCGTTGGGCTGACCGTCGGCGCCCTTGGCCTCAGCTACGTGGCCGTCGCCGCCGGGGTGGGGATCCTGATCGGGGGAGTGGCGGCGATCGCGGCGCTCGCCGGGGGGGCGAGCCGCAAGTCCGGCCTCCCGTACGGGCCGTCGATCGCGCTGGGGGCCGCCGCGGCCGTGTTCGCCGGCGAGCAGATCGCCGACGCCTACCTCCGGCTCCTGGGCGCCTGACCCCGCAGCGCCATCATCCGGTCCTATCGCCGTGCCTGGCCTGTTGCTCCTGTGACTTCTGATGGTTTCTGCTAATTACATCTATGTAATTTAGCCTATCGTGCCGAATGTTGGGTGAAGGGAGTCTTGACGACGGATGTTGCTCCTGTTACGGTCCGGCACCCTGGGACTCCAGGGACGGATGGCGCAGATGTTGAGCGTGTGAAACATGTGGCGAGTGTGATGGATGAGCGAGATGTGGAAGTTGTGAGAGATGGGAAAACGCAGGCCGTTCGTCGGTGACCGCCTCCTCACCGTGGGTGAGGTGGCGGCCACGATGCGGGTGTCGAACATGACGGTGTATCGCCTGATCAAGAGCTCGCAGCTCCCGGCCATTCGGGTCGGGAAGAACTACCGGATCCGGGAGTCGGACGTGGATCGGTACCTGTCCGAGCGGTCGGTCTGAGCGGAGGCTGAGGGATGTCGGGACGGTCTCGAGGAGGGTGGACGGCGGGCCGGCAGGCCGGCGACCGGCTGCTCACCGTCGCCGAGGTCGCCGCGACCATGCGGGTGTCGAACATGACCGTGTATCGCCTGATCAAGAGCGGCGAGCTCCCGGCGATCCGGGTCGGCAAGAACTACCGGATCCGGGAGTCGGACATGGATCGGTATCTCGAGCAGCGGCAGGTGGAGGGGGCCTAGATGGCCAAGACCAGGATCGGGGTCGACGTGGGCTCGACCGCCGTCCGCGTGGCGGAAGTCGCGAGCGGCGACGTGCCCGTCGTCGTGCGAGCCGCCCAGGTGCCGCTGCCTCCGGGCGCCGTGGAGGCCGGCGAGGTGCGCCAGCCCGACGTGGTCGCCGAGGCGCTGCGGAACCTGTGGAGCCAGAGCGGCGTGAAGGGACGGCAGGTCTACCTCGGCGTCGGCAACCAGCGAGTGGTCGTGCGCGAGGTCTCGCTTCCGTGGCTTCCCGAGAAGGAGCTGCGCGACTCGCTCGCGTTCCAGGTCCAGGAGTTCATCCCGATGGCCGCGGACGACGCCGTCCTTGACTTCGACCCGCTCGGCGAGATGGACCAGGGCGGACGCCGGATGCAGCGGATCCTGCTCGTGGCTGCGCACAAGGGCATGGTGAACACGCTGGTCGAGGCGGCGCTGGCCGCGAAGCTGGACCCGCAGGGCATCGACCTGACGCCGTTCGCCGCCGTCCGGGCGGTCGGCGGCGGTGACGAGGCCCTGGATCTCGAGTCCCAGGGCGACGAGGCCGTGGTGGACATCGGCGCCCACGTGACGAGCATCTGCGTGCACGACCGCGGCATCACCCGGTTCGTCCGGATCCTGCCCTCCGGCGGTCGGGACGTGACCGTCGCGATCGCGCGTGGTCTCGGCCTGGACGACGACGAGATCGCCGAGTCGCTCAAGCGGGGCGACGCGGTCGTCCCGCCCCCACCCGAGGCCGCGGGCGCGCCGGCGCCGGAGCTGCCGAGCCTGGACGAGGTCCGGCGGCTTGCGCTGTCGCGCGCCGGCAGCTTCGTGGACGAGATCCGCTCTTCGCTGGAGTTCTACGCCGCGCAGGTCCCCGGCGCGAGGATCGCCCGAGTGGTCATCATCGGTGGCGGCTCGCGCCTGGAGGGGTTCCTCCAGCTCCTGCAGGAACGGATCCCGGTCGACGTGGACCGGGGCCGGCTGTTCGAACGCGTGAAGTCGGAGCTGGACCTGTCGGCGGAGGCGACCACCGAGGCCGAGGCCGTGCTGTCGGTGGCCGTCGGTCTCGCGATCTCCAACCGGAGGCGCTCGTGAGCCAGGTCAACCTTCTTCCCCCCGAGCTCCGTCAGCGGCAGGCGATCCGCCGGACGACGTCCCTCGTCGTGGTGATCGGGATCGGCCTGCTGGCGCTGGTCGGCGTCTTCTACTTCCTTCAGACCCAGCGCCTCGCCGGCGTCGAGGACGACCTCGCCGCGCAGACCGAGACCAACGTGCAGCTGCAGGGTCAGATCGCCGAGCTCCAGCCCTTCGCCGACCTCCAGGCCGAGCTCGCCGCGAAGGAGGCGCTCGTGTCGACCCTGTTCCTGAACGAGGTCTCCTGGTCCAGCGCCCTCCTGGACGTGTCGCGGGTGATCCCCGACGCGTCGTACCTGACCAACATGACGGGTCAGCTCGCCACGCTGACCGGCGGGGCCGTCGCCGCGCCGGCCGGCGAGGCGGCCGACACCACGCTGATCGGGACGATGAGCTTCGCCGGGGTCGCCGGGGGGACCGACACGATCGCGACCTGGCTGACGCGCCTGGAGGAGGTCCAGGGGTGGGTCAACGCCTGGGTGACGACCGCCCAGGAGGACGCCCCCTTCTCCGGGATCTACTCCTTCACCAGCGGTCTGGACCTGGCTGCAACCGCCGCCACGGAACGGGGCCAGGGGGGTGGGCAGCTGTGAGCCGCCGGGGACCGCTCATCGCGGCCGGCGCGTTCGCCCTCGTCGCGATCCTGACCGTCGTGCTGCTGGTGCTGCCGAAGATGGGCGAGGTCGGGGAGACGCAGGACGAGCTCGAGGCGGCGCAGGATCAGGAGCTCACGCTCGAGGTGCAGCTGGCTGCCCTGCAGGACGCGCAGGCCCAGGCGCCCGAGACCGAGGAGCAGATCGCGCTGATCGAGGACCAGGTTCCGCCGACGGCCGACCTTCCGGAGCTGTTCCGGCTGCTGCAGGACGCCGCCGACCGCGCGGCCGTGGACTTCTTCTCCTTCTCGCCGGGTACCCCCGCCGCGTCCGGGGCCTTCTCGGTCATCGGGTCGCAGATCACGGTGACGGGCAGCTACTTCGCTCTGGACGAGTTCCTGTTCCTCATGGAGACGCTGCCGAGGGCGGCGAAGGTCATCAGCATCACCCTGTCGCCGTTCTCCGCCGCCGAGGAGGCCTCGCCGACCACGTCCGGGAGCACACTCCAGATGCTGATGACGGTCGAGTTCTACACGACCGACGCGAGTGCGGGGCCGGCCTCGGTGCCGGGACCGACCGCGGGCGCCGGGACGGCGCCGACCGGGACGACCGGGTCCACCACCACGGAGCCAGGAGCCGCCACATGACCCTTACCCCCCGCGACAAGCGCATGCTCCAGGTCCTCGGCGTCGTCGCCGGCCTGGCGCTCGCCTACTTCCTGTTCACGACCGTGCTGGGAGGGGACGACGGCGGCGAGGTCGCCGCCCCGACGGGTTCGACCGGGGGCGTGACGACCCCCACGGTCTCCCCGTCGGTCTCCGTGTCCCCGACGCCCCGCGAGACGCTGCCGCCCGTGGACCTGGCCGGGGCCCGGGATCCCTTCTCGATCCCGCCGGGCCTGTCCACCGGGACCCCGAGCGGCAGCGTCGCCCCTACCGACACATCGACCACGACGCCACCGACGTCGACGATCACACCGCCGACCTCCACGACCACCCCGCCAACCTCGACCACGACACCACCGACGACGACCACGAGCCCACCGCCGACCAACCCGCCGCCGCCCCCGCCGAGCGACGAGGCGACGATCGGCGGTCACGATCTCCGGCTCGACTCGATCGCGGCCAACGGCGAGAAGTTGCAGATCGAGGTCGACGGGAAGCTCTGGACGGTGGAGGAG
>JBOGVL010000124.1:0-8158 GCA_050692535.1 Actinomycetota bacterium
GGCGTGGAGCTCGCGAACGGTGCCGCCGACGCCGGGGCGCTCGCCGTCCGCGATCCGTGTGTGCCTCGGCCCGCGTTCCCGGGTCAGGGTCTCGACGCGACCCTCCAGCGGATCGTGCTCGACGGCCTCGACGGCGCGGCCTGCGAGCTCGGCACGACACGCGAGGAGCTCGTGCTCTCGCTCTCGCCGGGTTCCCCGGTCGAGCCGATCCCGTGGGACGACGAGACGATCGAGCGCGCCGTGCGGGCCGGGCTCATCGAGGCGATCGACGACGCCGAGCAGCGTGGCTCCCTGAACGGCCTCGTCGCCTTCGGCCTACGCCAGCTCGTTGAGCGCGGCCCGATCCAGTGGCTGATCGACGGCGGCCAGGGGCTTGCCGGACTGTTCGGGTCGCTCGGCTAGAGGTCGTTCACGAGCTCGTCTTCGATCGCCGGCCCGCCCTGCGACGAGGTGCGGAGTCGGACAGCACGAGCAGCGGCTCCTCGGCGCCCTTCGCGATGCGAGTCTGCACGAGCTCCGGATCGTCCCAGTGCGACATCCGCGCCGCGGTCGAGTACCCGAGCGTCCGGTAGGCCTCGACCTTCTGCTCGTTGAAGAACTGGTCGATCGTTCCGTGGTTCGGGAACCGACCGTCCTTCTCGCGGAACGCCCGGACGTCCCAGGGCGCCTCCTCGGTGACGTTGGCCTTGCCGTACACGAGGATCCCCTGCACCCCGTTCGGGTAGGTGAAGCGACCGACCGTGAAGTCGGTGGCCGGTCGGCCCGTCTTCGGATCGGGCCGCAGCGCGTCGGGACGGATGTCGATCGAGACCTGGAGCTCCGTTCGGGCGAGCTCGATCGCCTCCCCGAGGGTGAAGAAGGTCTCCTGCTTGTCTCCCGCCGGCGTCCATGCAATAGATCTCGGTGCAGCCTCGTCGGAGGAGCTCAACGAGGCCGAGGTTCTCGTAGTGGCCGCCGTCGGACACGTAGAGGAACTTGCTGTTCGCGTGGTTCGAGCCCAGGATCTCGCGGAACAGGAAGCGCGGACGTGGTCGGGTCCGCAGGAAGCGCTCGACGCGTCCCTTCTCCGACAGCCGGGACCACCATTTCCCTTGCTTCTCCCACCACGGATTCGGGAGCCACATCCCGAGCCGGATGTTGAGCAGCCCCATCAGGAACCGGATCGAACGCTTCGTCATCTTGCCCATCGACGGGGACAGGGCCGCGCCCGAGACGGCGACGGCCACCCCGAGCGAGATGGTGTTCGCCCGCTCCTTGAGCATCTCTGCGAACGCCCCGCTCTCGATCTTCCCCATCGGCCCGCCGATCTCCGTCGGCGAGAACGTGAACGTGGTGGCGTTCCTGCCCGGGGGCGTGGCGCCCTCGTCGGAGATGTTCGCCGCCGCGCACACGATCAGCTCCGGCCACACGCCGGAGACGGCGGGGACGCCGGTGAGCGGCACGTTGTCGTCGAACGGAAGTCCCTCGGCGACGGGGTGGCCGTCCACGGAGCTGGTGCGACGGATCCCGAAGGCCGACCAGAGCGCCCGCGCATAGAACGGATGCGGCGACCAGGTGCTCAGGTCCGCGAAGGCGTAGAAGATCGCGAGGAGGACGAGCACGAGCGCCCACTTCACCACGTGCTCCGTGGCGAAGCCCGTGCGCGCCGCGGTGCGCGCGAACAGGACGAACCCTCCGAGGAGGAGCAGCGGCCCGACGACGGCGCCGGCGAACCGGGCGAGCAGCGACTTGTTCTTCGCGACGAAGCCGCGCACCGCACCGAGGATCAGCGTGCCGATCCCCGCGAGGGGAAGCGTGAGCTCGGGCCGGGGAATCCTCCCGAAGCTCCATTCGCTCACGAGCTCGATCAGGAGCGGGAGGCCGATCAGGACTGCCCACAGCACCGCGCCGAGCACGACAAGCCGGATCGACCACGCTCGCAGCAGACGGTGCACCCGATCCACCGGATAGACGAGCAGATGCCCGAGGATGAGCAGGAGCCCCGCCCCGGCCAGCGACAGGGTCAGCGCCCACATCCAGAACCGGACCGATGGCTCGGGGTCGGCGGCGAGCGAGAGGTTGGGATGCAGCCCCTCCGCGTACCACCACCCGAGCGGCGTGGCGACGATGTACAGGGCGGCGAACACGAAGCCGAGGTTCACCGCGGCGCCCACGACGGTCCACAGGATCATCCACAGCTTGCCGCTCGGGCCCGCCGGGCCGAGATAGGCGCTGTGGTTCCGCAGGAAGTGCTCCTCGGGAGACCCGGGCGCGTACCGACTTGGGTTGACCGGCGGCGACGGCCGCGAGCTCGAAGACACGATCGCGTACGACGCGGCGATGTAGGAGCCGCCGGAGACGGCGCTCAGATACCTCGCCGAGCTCAGGACCCCCGCTTCGTCGAAGGCCTGCAGCGCGCCGAAGTTGAACGACGCCGACCGGATGCCCCCGCCCGAGCAGCAGATGCCCGTCGTCGGTGTCGTCGCCACCGTCGGCTTCTCCGGGTCCGGCTCCGGCCCCGAGGACGGCGGATGCGGCGCGAACGGAAGCCGGAGGGACAACCCGACGAGCCAGCGGAGCAGCGCAACCGTTGGCGGGAACCGCGGCAGATCGGCCTTCGACCCCTCGTCCTCCTGCCGTTGGGTGGAGCCCAGGATCTGCTGCTTGTTGCCGAGCCCCGACGTGGGTCCGAGCGTCCTGCGCCCGTAGCGGTCGATCACGCCCTCCGCGGCGAGGGCGGCGCGGTTGCCGGCGGCCGCGACCCCGTAGGCGAGCGCCACGAAGAAGAAGAGGAGCTTCAGCAGGGCGCACCAGCTGACGGGGACGGCCAGGCCGGGATCCCCGGTCGAGATCATCCGTCGCATCCCGAGGTTCTCGAGGACATCCAACCCGGCCGCCAGCACCAGCAGCACCACCGCCACCGTGCCGAGCCACCGCCAGAAGTGGGTCGTGACCGACCGCCCCCACACGCACATGACGCCGACCGTGAACAGATAGGCGGGGATGAAGAGGAAGTCGATCGTGATGGACGCGTTCGCGTCGGAGAGCTGGTCGGTCGCCGCCCAGGCGCGCAGGACGTCGCCCGCGGCGTCCGTGCCCCAGCTGAGCTGCAGGTCGCGCAGACCCGGATCCGGGTCGATCACCCACTGGAGGAGCAGGAGGAGCAGCAGGACCAGGCTCGCCAGCGCCACGACGAGCCAGACGATCAGCCTGACCGGTGAGAGTCCGGGCGCGTCGACTCGCGCTCGGTCGTCCCTCCCCGTCACATCTCGCCTCCCTTCCGAGGGGAGCGTATCCGCCGGGCCCGCCCATGCTTTCACGTCGTCCGGCAGCTTCCCTCCGTCGTGTGGGTGACGGACACCGAGGCGACCGGATTCCGTCGCGGCGGCAGCTGCTAGCGTCGCCGGATGGCCCGGCGTTCACGTCACGTGCTCCGCCTGGTGGCGGTGCTGCTGCTCGTCTCGGCATGCACGTCGGAGCCGCCGGGCGGAGCGTCGCCGTCGGCGACGACCGAGTCGCCCACGGGCGCCACGTCCGCGACGCCCTCGCCATCTCCGTCGGGCGGCGAGGAGACTCCGGTCGCGGATGCCGTCCGCCTGCGCGCACCCGACGGCGGCTCGTTCCTCGTGCGAGGGACCTATCCGCGCGTTCGCTCCGAGTGCGTCGACCCCGACCGGCCGTCGCTCACGGCGCGGTATCCCGGGACGCTGTCCGTCGAGCGCGCCGACGACGGGACGCTCTCGCTGACCGTGTCGCTCCCGTTCGAGAAGTACCTGGAGGGCATCGCGGAGGTCCCGTCGTCGTGGCCGCGCTCGGCGCTCGAGGCGCAGGCGATCGCGGCGCGGAGCTACGCGCTGGCCACCACGGGCTGGAGCGGCGCCGAGGGCGAGACGCTGTCGACGCCGATCTGCGCGACCACGGCGTGCCAGGTCTACCAGGGCATCCCGGTCCCGTTCGAGCCGGGCGTCCGCCGCTGGTACGGCGCCGTCCGCCGCACGGACGGTGAGGTGCTGCTGTTCGAGGGCCGCCCCGCCGACACGGTCTACTTCTCCACGTCGGACGGGCAGACGTACGGCAACGACGAGGTCTTCGGCAGTGCGCCGCTCCCCTACCTTCGCCCGGTCGTCGAGGAGGACGACGGGGCGTCGCCGGTGTCGCGCTGGAGCGTTCGCGTGCCGTTCGACGACCTCGCGACGTTCCTGCACGAGGCCGGCGAGTGGCCGCCCGCCCGAGCGATCTCGAGCGTCGCGCTCGACGGATCCACCGTCGTGGTCTCGGGGGAGGGCGCGTCTCGGCCCGTCGACCTGAGCACGTTCCGCGAGGCCGTGAACGCGTGGGCGCCGTGTCTCGAGCCCGGCCGGTACCCGCCGGGATCGCTGCCGATCACCATCCCCTCGAGGTGGCTGACCGTGTCGTCCGAGCCGGGCGCCGCCGTGTTCGACGGGCGCGGCTGGGGTCACGGGGCCGGCATGGTGCAGTGGGGCGCCTACGGCAAGGCGCAGCGAGGCCTCTCGGCGTCGGACATCCTCGCCTACTACTACGGCGGGCTGCGCCCGGAGCCCTATCCCGAACCCGGGGTGATCCACGTGCAGGTCGCGACCGGGCTGACGTCGTTGCGGATCGTGCCGTCGGCACCGGGCGCACGGCTGCACGGGCAGGAGCTCGGACCGGGACCGGTGTCGATCGTCGGAGGAGACCGGCTCACCGTGACGATCGAGGAGTGACCAGGCTCAGAACATCGTGTTGTCGTTCGCCGAGGACTCGGGCACCGGCTGAAGCACGTCCCAGTGCTCGACGATCTTCCCGTCCTCGACCCGGAAGATGTCCACCGCCGCCGTCCCCAGGTCGTCGGGCGAGGTCTTGATCACGCCGTGCGTCACGACGAGGTCGTCCTCCGCGACGATCCGCTTGATCTCGACGGCCAGCTGCGGGAACTCGCCGCGGTACCAGTTCACGAAGCCGATGAACGCCTCCGGACCGTCGGCCGCCTGCGGGTTGTGCTGTACGTACCTCGGCCCGAGGTACCGGTCCACCGCGTCCTCCGGCCTGCCCTCGTTGAAGGCCAGCTCGTAGAACTCCTTCACGGCGCCCTTGTTCGCCTCGAGATCCGCCATCGTCGCCTCCTCGCTCGTGGACGTAGGCGTGCAACCGAGGCGGACGGCGTCGCATTCCGGTCATCCGAGGGGACGTCGCGCCCGCTCAGTCGATCGGGCGCAGGTGCCGGTCGAACCACGCCTGCGTCCGCCGGATCGCGTCGAGGGCGTGCGCCCGCTCCATCGGGACGTGTCCCTCACGGGGATACACGACGAGCTCGGTCTCGGTGCCGGTGGCCGCGATCGCGTTGGCCAGCTCCCAGCCCTGGCCGACGGGCGTGCACCGATCCTCCGCTCCCTGGATGACGAGGGTCGGGGTGCGGCACCGGTGGGCGTGGGTCACGGGGGACCGCTCCACGTACTGGCTCGTCGGGTCGTTCCACTCCCCCCTCAGGATCATCTCGTCGTAGGCCCGGACCTCCGACGTCAGGTGGAACGAGACGTAGTTGGCAACGACCGACATCGCGACGGCGGCGCGGAACCGGTCAGTCTGCGTGACGGCCCACCCGGCCAGGTAGCCGCCGTACGACAGGCCGGAGATCCCCAGGCGATCGGGGTCGGCGATCCCGTCGGCGATGCACCGGTCGACGCCGGCCATCACGTCTCGGAAGTCCATCCCGCCCGAGTCGCCGATCACGGCCTGCGCGAATGCGTGCCCCCGCCCGATGCTCCCCCGCGGGTTCGGTAGCAGGCACGCGTAGCCGGCGCTCGCCAGGAGGACGGCGTTGGGCTCCGAGTCCGAGAAGAACGCGCCCCAGTTCCACGTCGGACCGCCGTGCACGAGCGCCAGCAGCGGCAGCGGCCCCTCCGCGCCGCGCGGGGTCATCAGCAGGCCCTCGATCTCGAGCCCGTCTTCGGCCGCCCACCGGATCGTGCGGACGTCGGGGAAGACGGTGTCGGCGATCACGGCGTCGTTGAACGAGGTGAGCCGGGACCACTCCGACGCGGCGTGGTCGAACCGCGCGAGCTCGGGCGGCGACCCGTGATCCTGATGCGTCGTCCACACGACGGCGCCGCCGTCCGAGGTGACGCACCCGGGCTTGGTCACCTCGGCCCCGATGAACGCGTCGCCGCGCCAGCGCTCCTCGCGGCGTCCGTCCAGCCGGATCCGCCCGCACGCCGTCCCGGTCCCGTCGCAGCGCGCGTAGCAGAGCGAGTCGTCGTCGATCCACTCGACCAGGCCGGCGGTCTGCAGGTCGGGCCAGGGATCCGCGCTCGTCCCCTCGACGAGGTCGGCGACCACGACGCTGCCGCTCAGCAGACCGGGGTCGCTCGAGTAACCCTCGACCACGGCGGCGCGACGGCCGTCGGGAGAGAGCACGAGCCCCTCCAGGGACCAGGTCGGTCGGTAGAGCGTCCGTGCGGTTCGCGCTGCGAGGTCGAGCCGCGCGAGCACCGAGCGGTACCAACCGGTGGTGCTCGGATCCGCCGAGACGAGCGCGACGACGACGTCCCCGTCCCAGTCGAACTCCCAGACGCTCGTCCCCGGCGGCCCGACCTCCTCGGCGTCGCCGGAGGCGAGGTCGATCAGGAAGAGACGCCGGCGAGGCCGGCCCGGCCGCACCACGGACGGGTCGGGAGCGGGATCCGCCCCCCGGACCGCCCGCGCGCTCCAGTCCAGGCCGTAGCAGCCGGGGTCGGCCGCGAGGACCAGCAGGCGATCACCCCCGGCGGACCACGAGACCGATTCCGCGGAGCCGTGCAGTGTCGCCGCGAGGGCCGGTTCGGCGTCGAGGGCCATCGTGTACGGGAGCTGGTGGCCCGGCGTGATCCGGTCCGACAGGAAGGCCAGCCGTCGGCCGTCGGGCGACCAGGCCGGCGACCGGTCGCTGCAGGCGCCGGTGGTGAGCCGCGTGGGCGAGTTTGCATCGACCTCGACGAGGTAAAGATCGCTCGGGACGAACGAGCCGACGTCGGCCACCGTCGCATGCAGCGCGAAGGCGACCCTCGACCCGTCCGGGGAGAACGCGAGCTCGGCGGGTGTTCGGACGTCGAGCAGGCGCTCGTCCATGGGGCCGTGGAGCTCGCCGGGCGCGGTCATGGCGGACCAGGATAGGTCCTCGGCCGAGGCCGATGAGTTCCCTCGGTCCCCGTCGTCTGAACCAGGAGAGGAACCGGCGGAACGCGGCCCCTTGAGGGGCCGGGAAGGAGGAGGCATGAACCTGAACGGCGTCCTGATCGGGTCCGAGGATCCCGACCGACTGACCGCGTACTACACCGAGGTCTTCGGCAAGCCGGGGTGGGACATGGGCGGCTACACCGGCTGGCTCATCGGCACCGGCTCCGTCACGATCGGTCCCCACGATCAGGTCAAGGGAAAGAACGTCCACCCGGGACGGATCATCTGGAACATCGAGAGCAACGACGTGAAGGGCGACAGCGAGAAGTTCAAAGCCGCGGGCGCGACCGTGGTGCAGGAGCCGTACAAGCCCGACGAGGAGTCCGAGATGTGGATCGCCACCTTCTCGGATCCCGACGACAACTACTTCCAGCTCATCAGCCCCATGTGAGATCCTCACCCCGCGTACGCCGGCGGGAGTAGGGCCGCCAGCGCCGGCCGTCCGATGACGGACGCGCGTGGGCCCGCCTACGGTGGAGGCGTGGCGCAGGTCGTATCCGACGTGGATCGGCTCCGGATCTGGCGGCGCTCGGGCGTCGTGAGCCGGATCGTCGTCCCGATCGCCGTGGGCGCGATCGAGATCGGCGGCACACTCCTGGCGTCGCGGAACCAGCCGGAGGCCGAACCGATCGACGCGCTCGGCCTCGCCCTGCTGGCCGCCGGCCCGGCGGCCCTCGCGGTCCGCGACCGCTACCCGGGCTCGGTCCTGGTCTTCGCGGCCGCCACCAAACTCGCCTACTGGTCGCTCGGCTATCCGGGCGGGCCGGTCTTCCTGGCGATGATCGTGGCGCTGTTCGGGGCCGTGCTGCACGGACGCCGGCTCGTCGCCTGGCTCACGCTCGCGTTCGGGTACGTCGGCTTCCTCTGGGTCCCCTTCTGGGCCGGGAGCGAGCCGCGACCGGACCTCGGGGCCGTCCTCGGCCTCGCCGCCTGGCTGCTCGTGCTCGGCGGCGCCGCGGAGGCGGTC
>JBOGVL010000125.1:0-8125 GCA_050692535.1 Actinomycetota bacterium
GAGCGCCGCCGGTGAGAGCGAGATCCGCTTTGGGAACGCGTACGCACGCTCCGTGACGGGATCGATCGCGCCGAGCTCGTCGGACAGGTAGTCGAACCGCGGCGACAGCATCGCGGCGACCAGCGACGACTTGCCCACCTCGGCGGGGCCGGCGATCAGTGCAGCCTCGCCCCCCCGGCTCACGCCACCCGCGTGCAGCAGCAGGAAGTCGCGCGTCTTGCCCGGAACACAGGCGTGGACGTCCCACACGGCGTATTCCAGGATGCGGGCGAGCGACGCGCTCTTCAGTAGCACCTCGTCTCCCCGGACGTAGGAGAACTTCGGTCGAGCGCCGCCCGCGTCGCCGTCCTGCACGTAGATGAGCACCTGGACGGGCCACGGGTCCAGCCGAGGACGCCGGAAGGGCTCGAGGTGGGCCCGGAGCGCATCGGCGATCGAGGCCTCCGTCGATCGGACGTAGAACGGGATCGACAGCAGGCGATAGAAGTCCTTGGCGACCCAACCTGGGTCGAAGGGGTCGTGTCAGCCTCCTCCGATCCGGGGAACCTCGGGGTCGTCCGAGATGATCGGGAGCTCCCTCGCCATGTCGTTCACCCCCCCGGCCGGTTCGGGTCCGAGCTCAGCAGCAGCTCGGCGGCGTCCGGGAGCGACCCGACCACCAGGTTCGCGATCGGCGTCGCCTCCAACAGCTCGCGCATCAGGATCAGGGCCCGCTCGCCCCAGACGTTGAGGTTGAGACACGACTGGGTGAACCGGAAGAGCGTCTGCGCTCCCCCTGCGGGGCGCAGCTCCGTGTGGGCCCCGGGTTCGAAGCTCGGGAAGACGATCCGGCCGATCGGCACCGCCGGCGCGAGCCGGCCGCCGAGCTCCTCGACCGAGATCGGCCATCGTGGGGTGAGCGATCGGATGACGTCGTGCCGGGACGCGGCGCTCGGGCGGCGCCCCTTCGCGGGCCGCTCGGTGATCGAGGGGAACAGCGGTAGGTCACGCGTGTCGAGAAGCAGCGGCAGGGCGGCACCGTGGATCCTCCGCAGGATGGGGTCGACGTTGACGAGCTCGTCGCCCAGGTAGCCCGCGCCTCGCCCGACCAGCATGCCGATGAGCGCCGGCAGGTGCGGCTCCGGCAACGAGGGAAGCACGACGGCCGCGCCGCCGACCGAAACCGCGCCGGCGCGGATCCGCACGAACTGATTCGAGTGGCTCGTGGCGACGTCGCGGGCGCTGGAGATGAGCCTCGCCAGCATCTCCCGGCGGTCGCGACCACGGAAGATCGCGAGGGTCCCTCGATACAGCGTGTTGATCCCGACGATCCGCTTCCCGCCGGGCATCGTCCGCTCCACACCGCAGTCCGCCGAGAACATCATCCCCTCCTGGCCGGGCTCCGGGTCCGCCCGGAACCCTCGCAGGTACACGTCGGCCAGCTCGAAGAACCCCGCGTCCGTGCTTCGGACGCCGAACCCGAAACCGTCCAGTGCGTAGTGATCCTCAGCGACCCAACCTAGGCGCTCGAGCTGCTCCTCTCAGGTGTTGAGCGGGCGCGGCGTCGCCTCGTCCATACGACCTCCTCGGGCATCTGCTTCCCCTGCAACGGGATGCAGGAGCCGCCTACTATAACAACGTGCCCCTTCGGCTCCTGATCGTCGACCCACAGCCGTTGTTCTGCCAGACCCTCGCGTTCGGGCTCGGACGGGACCCGCGGCTCGACGTCGTCGGCTGGACCACCGATGAGCGGAGGGCGTCGCGCCTCGCCGAGACCACGAGGGCCGACGTCGTCCTGACCGAGCTCGAGCTCGCGCCCGGATCCGGGATCAGCCTGGCTCGACGCCTCCGCGACCGGACGCGGGTCGTGATGCTGACGAGGCGGCACGAGGGCGAGGTCCTGCTCGACGTCGTCTCGGCCGGGGCGGTGGGCTGTCTGGGCCACGCGATCGGGATCGACGAGCTCGCGCGCCTGCTCCACGAGACGGCACGCGATCGTTTCCTCGTCGACCCGGCGCGGCTGCTCGAGGCCCTGCGGTCCGCGGCGGAGCGAGCGATCGGCGGCGGCCCTCGATCGGTCCTGGCCCAGCTGACGCCCCGGGAGCGCGAGGTGCTGCAGCTCCTCGCGGCGGGCCTGGACAACCGTGGGATCGCCGAGGCGCTGTATCTCAGCCCCGACACGGCTCGAACCCACGTCCGCAACGTCCTCCGCAAGCTCGGCGTCCATTCCCGAGCGGAGGCCGTGCGACTCGCCATTCGAACCGGGTTCGCCCATCCGGAGGTTCGCATCATGCGGATCCAGGGCCCGGACCTGAGGGCGCGATGACGGAGCGTCGGAGGATCGTCCTGGTCGCATCGGGAGATCGCCTGTTCGCGGAGTCGGTCGTCGGCTACCTCGGCGCGCTCGAGGGCTGGGACGCGACGATTGCCGCGGACGGCGTTCTCGCCCTTGGAGCCATCGGGAGGGTGCGCCCGGAGGCGGTCCTGGTCCTCGGGGAGCTCCCGCGCCTCGATGCCGCCACCCTGGCTCGGCAGGTTCACCTGCGGTGGGGTGCGATCCGGGTCGTGACCGTGGGGTCCGAGCCGGGATCCGAGGCCGAGCCTCTCCCGGCGGCCGCCGATGTGGAGGACGTGGTGGCCGCGCTCGGTGGGGCGGGTGTCCCCTCCGAGGAGGTCCCCCGGGACGACCGCACCCGCGACCTCGCGTTGCTGCGGACGCTCACCAAGCGAGAGCTGGTGATCCTGCGGCTGCTCGCCCAGGGTCACGCCTCCCACGACGTCGCCGAGCGGCTCCGTATCAGCCCCAACACGGTCCGAACGCACACGCAGAACCTCTACTCGAAGCTCGGGTGTCACAGCCGGCTCGAGCTCGTGCGGATCGCGGCTCGCCACGGACTCCTGGAGGCGGTCGGTGAGCCGTTTCCACAGGGTCGGGCGAGCGCTCGCGATCGGCGGGCCCGACGGGGACCGCGCTAGGACGCGGCCGGTGGTGCGGCCACGCCGACGGCGAGCCCCTCCGGCGTCGGCGCCTCGAAGACCTCCATCGAGACCCGGTGGCGCGGGCGGCCGTCCGGCCGGCCGTCGCCGTCGAGGCGCTGCAGCTCCGAGTGGATGCCGTTCTTCAGCACGAAGGCGGCGGCTTCCAGTCGGGAGTGGACGCCGAGCTTCGCGAGCACGTTCTGGATGTGGGTCCGCACGGTCTGCGGACTGATCACCAACGCCTGGGCGACGTCGTCGTTGTCCGCTCCTTCGGCGACGAGCGAGAGCACCTCCTGCTCCCTCCGCGTGAGCTTCGCGACGCGGCGGAGGGCCTCGTTCTGCTCACTTCGCCGATGGAACAGCGTCGACAGCAACGGGCCGAGCATCCTGGGCGGAACGAGCGTCTCTCCCCGGTGCAGCGCCCGGGCCGCCTCGATGAGCTCCGCGAGCGGGTACTCCTTGGTGAGATACCCGCTGGCGCCGGCCTCCAGGGCGTTGAAGAGGATACGGTGGTCCTCCTCGCCGGACAGGACGAGGATCCGGCAGCTGGGAACACGTTCGCGGATCATCGCCGTGGTTCGGATACCGTCGCAGTTGGGCAGGTTCGCCTCGACCAGCGCGATGTCCGGCTGGCTCCGTTCGGCCTCGGCGACGGCCTGCAGGCCGTCGCGGGCTTCCGCGACCACGGACAGGTCGGTGCCGTTGGACAGGACGAGCCGGACGGCATCCCGGAACAAGGAATGGCTGTCCGCCAACAGGACACGGATCCTCGGCTGAACGTCAGGCGCCACGATCCCCCCCCGCGGACTCGGCTCCAGCGTCTCGTTCGACTCGGTCGAGACTACGGTCGGCGGATCTGGCGCACAAACGTCTCGCGACGTACGTGTCGTACGACGAACGCGTGAGCACGCCGCCCGAGCCTGGACTTGCTCCAGCGAAGATGTGCGCGTTCCGTGTTCTCGCTGTACGCCGTTCGGCGTACAGCATCAGGGCGGCCTCACCCGGCGCGGACACTGACCACCCCGTGACGCACCGCGAAGGTTGCGGCCTCCAGTCGCGAATGGACCTGCAGCTTGGAGAGGATGTTCTGCACGTGCGTCCGGACCGTGTTACCGCTGACACCCAGCCGGCTCGCGATCGCGTCCCCGCCGAGGCCCTCCACCAGGAGCGCCAGGACCTCGCGTTCGCGCTTCGTGAGCTGCTCGGCCAGCAGATCCACGTAGCTGGCGCTGTTGCGATGGACCGGTGCCCCGTTCGGGAAGACGGATCGCCCCTCGAACACGGCCTGCACGGCGGCGGCGAACTGCGTCACGGGGGTGTCCTTGCTGAGGTAGCCGTCGAAGCCGGCGCGTTGCGCTTCCTCGACGAGGGGATGGTCGTTGAGGGCGGTGACGACCAGGAGCTTGGACTTCGGGGCGAGCGCGCGGATCTGTCGCCCCAGGACGAGGCCGCTCTGGTCGGGCAGTCCGACGTCCACCAGGACCAGATCCGCCTCGCCGAGCGGCAGGGCGAGCGCCTCGTGCGCCGACCGGGCCACGGCCACGACCTCGAATCCCATCCGTTCGAGGAGCGCCCGGATCACGTCCACGAAGAGCGTGTGGTCGTCGATGATGATCGCCTTCACCTGGCGAATCCCTTCCGAGCCGCCAGGCGGATGTAGAACGTGGTCAGCTCTTCGGAGGACTCGAACCAGATCCGGCCCCCGTGCGCTTCGACGACTCGACGGGCGATGAACAGCCCGAGCCCGCGCCCCGCGGGATGACGCTCGTCGTTGTCGCTCCGAACGAACGGGTCGAACAGGGACGGGCCGCCGGACGGGATCATGGGCCCCTCGTTCTGGATCCCGAGGAGCACCATCCCCTCCCGAACGTCGATCGAGACCTCGACCTTCGTGTCGCGCGGCGAGAACGACAGCGCGTTGCGAACCACGTTCGCGATCGCCGTCCGCAGATGCACCGGATCCACGCGCGCCGTGGCCGACTCCGGGGCGTGGACGAGCACTCGCTCCTCGCCGGACTCGCGCACGCAGCCGCCGACGACGTCTTCCACGAGCCCGACCAGATCGACCGGCCGACGCTGGAGCGGCTGTGCCCCTGCGCCCCAGGCAAGCAGGCCGTCGACGAGCCCGGCGAGCTGCTGCAGCTCGTCGAGCGACCGCGACAGGCGCTCGCGATCGCGATCGCTGACGTCGCCGCCCTCCAGGAGCATCATCTCCAGCGCCGCCTTCACCCCCAGCAGGGGGCCGCGCAGCTCGTGAGCGGTCCAGGCGATCCCGAGATGCCCTCGCCCCGCGCCGGTCAGGTGCGGGGAGGCCGACCGCCGGCGCAGCGCCTCCTCGAGCATGCCCGCCACGATCCCCAACGGGGCCGAGGGCGCCGACGGTGACACGCCCACCAGCATGACCGCGTCTCCGGCGTCGACAACCTCGGCGCGATCGATCCCGAGGAGGAGGCGGGTGAACTCCTTGGCCACCGCCTCGTGAGGCGCGCGCGAGGCGCGGGGTCCTCGCGGCAAGGTCGGGAGCGCCGCTCGAAGCTCCCGGCGCTTCCGGGTGCCGACCCCCCGAACGTCGATCAGGGTGAGGTCCGGCGAGTCGTCCGATGCACACCAGACCGCCACCGGCGCGCGGAACCGCTCGGAGACGAACCGGGCCGCCGCCCGCAGGGCGGTCTCCGTGGACCCGGCCGAGGACATCGTCTTTCCGACCGACACGGCCTTGCGGACGTCCTGCAGCTCGCTCTGGAGGCGCTCCTGCCTGCGCAGATGGTTGAGCACGATCGCGAGCTGGCTCGCGACGGCGTTCAGCGGCTCCCAGCGCTCCGCGATCGCGTCGGACGGGGCAACGACCTCCAGCACGCCCAGGCAGTCCCCCCGGGAGACCAGAGGGAGCATCGCCACCGTCGAGCCGGCTGCGGTCGAAAGCTCCACACGGATCGACCGGCGGCCGACGAAGACCGTCCGCCGCCGGGCCGAGCGCATGCGCCCACCCTCCGGGACGACCTCGTCCGCCCACGCCGTCCTCAGTCGCCCCCCGGCGTCGGGGATCGAGATCCGGATGGTCGCGGTGGCCTCCCCGAGCGCCGCCCGGACCCACCTGGGGGTCGCGACGATCGCTTCCTGGTGGGTCTCGGCCGAGGCGAAGGCATGGCAGAGCCCCCGAAGGACGGCCCGCTCGTCTTGCCACGCAGCGGGTCTTGCCGCACGCTCAGTGCTCTGCATCCGGGGGGAGCCTCCAGTCGACCGGGGCGAGTAGCGTAGGACGCGGAGCGCGTTCCTGTAAACCCTTCAAGGGACCCTGTCTCACCCGTTCGAGGGACCTAGGCCTACCGGCCAAACGTAGGAGTTCTGCGCTTTCCGTAGGACATGCCGTGTCCGGCAACCGAGTGGCGACCTTCGACCGAGAGGGGGACGCCCCACGTGGGGACGGATTCACGCGCGGGAGGAGAGCAGCAGGACGCGCCGGGGGGACACCACAAGAAGGTAAACGCGTCGGCGGTCGGCAAGGTTACGGGAGCGAGAAGGTTGGGAGACCAGGACAGACACCCCAAATCGATGCTGGAATCCGGCCCCGAAGGTCCGTAGGATGCGGACGCCTTCCCCCGTAACGGTGTCTGTAGTCATGGGCGGTGAATGGTGGATCTCTCGCGGGACATCGGTCGAGCGCTCCGCCATGTCCGGATCGCCCGCGGCCTGACCCTTCGAGCCGCCGCCCGCCTCTCCGAGGGTCGGTTCAAGCCCTCCTCGATCGCCGGGTACGAGCGGGGCGAGCGGGCGATCACGGTCCAGCGCTTCTGTGACCTCTCCCGTGTCTACGGCGTCGACCCCGCCCGCCTGCTCGCGGGGGTGCTCAGCGAGGCCAGCGGGGAATCCAAGGTCGCGGTCGATCTCACGGCGCTGCGGCGCCTCGACCTGCCCGAAGCCGAGAAGGTCCGGGACTTCGCGGATCGGGTCCGAAGCGTGCGGGGGGCACTGGGGGCCGAGGTGGTCACGCTCCGGGACGCCGACCTCGAGGTGATCGCGCGGGCCTCGGGTCGCGAGCGGAACGAGCTCCTCGACCTCCTGGCCTCGGCCGCCCGACGGTCGTCGTAGGGCTCGACGGCCGCCGACCCGAAGTTCTGTGTTCCCGATGCATCCCCGCGGCGGTTCGGGGGAAGGGATAGAGCTATCGAGCCCGAGGCCCCAACGCCGTTCTCGACCATCGCCGGGGAGGTTCTGCGCCAGGTGCGGGTGGGGCGAGCCCTGTCCCTGCGACAGGTCACGGTCCGCTCCGGCGGCCGGTTCAAGCCGTCCTCCGTGGCCTCGTACGAACGTGGCGAGCGCATGATCTCCCTCGAGCGACTGTTCGCACTGGCCGAGGTGTACGAGGTCGCCCCGGAGCGGATCGTCGCGGCGATCGCCCACCGGGTGGAGGGCGGGTTCGAAGGTCCCTCCGAAGAGGAGCCGGAGGACTCGGTCCTCGTGCTCGACCCGTTCGGCCCGGGGGCCTCCCGCGCGCGATGAGCCGGCTCAGACGCCTTTGAGATAGGCGACGGTCTCGCCCAGGCCGTCCTCCAGGTGCGTCCAGGGGCGCCAGCCGAGCGCATCGTCGGCGAGCGAGATGTCCAGGACGCTGCGCCGCAGATCGCCCGGGCGCGGCTGACCGTGACCCGGCTCCCCCGCGAACCCGGTGATCTCCGAGAGCATCCGGTAGAGCCCGTTGACCGAGGTCTCCACCGCCGTGCCGACGTTCACGACCCGTCCGTTGCCGCGCTCGGCCGCCAGCGCGAACGCATGCACGACGTCGTCGACGAACACGTAGTCGCGCGTCTGGTTCCCGTCCCCGTGGATGGTCGGGGCCTGCCCCGCCAGCATCATCGACGAGAAGATGGCGATCACCCCTGCCTCGCCGTGCGGGTCCTGACGGGGCCCGTACACGTTGGCCAGCGCGAGCGCGGTCCATTCGACGCCGTAGTACCGCTCGTAGAACGCCAGGTAATCGATCGCCACCTTCTTGCTCACGCCGTAGGGAGACACGGGCCGCGCGCCCCCGAGCGCGGTCTCTTTCACCGGCAGCTTCCGGGCGTCCCCGTACAGCGTCCCGCCGGACGCCGCGAAGACCACCTTGCGCGCGCCGGTGCGTCGAACGCACTCGAGCACGTTCAACGAGCCCATGACGTTCACCGAGGCG
>JBOGVL010000126.1:0-8109 GCA_050692535.1 Actinomycetota bacterium
CCCGGCGACGGCAACCGTGTAGCGGGCCCCATAGAGCATCGGCCGGATGTTGTCCGACATGCCGCCGTCGACGGCGACGATCGCCCGGCCCCCCGGCGACTCCTTCACGGCGCCGACCCGGTACAGGGTGACCATCGCCGTGCCGACGACCGAACGCCCGGGCTCGACCAGCACGTGCGGGACCGGCAGTCCGCGACGCGCGGCGCCCTCGCGGACGCGGGTGAGGAGCGCGGGCGCGAGCTGCTCCAGCGCGAGGGGCCGCTCGTCGGTGTAGGCGACGCCGAAGCCGCCGCCGAGGTCCACGAGCTCCGCCTCGAACGCCATCTGGTCCCGCAGCCGGACGAGCAGGTCGAGGAGGACGTCGACGGCCGCGAGGTACGGCTCGGCCTCGAGCACCTGCGAGCCGACGTGGGCGTGGATCCCGACGAGCCGGACGTTCGCGAGCTCCGTCGCGTGCCGCACGACCGCCGGCACCGCCGACAGGGCGACGCCGAACCTCGACCCGGCGGCCCCCGTCACGATCTTCTCGTGAGCGCCGGCGCCGACTTCGGGGATCACTCGGAGCGCGACCGGCGGGATCGCGCCCGTCTCGCCGGCGATCCGGTCGAGCCGCTCGAGCTCCTCGGCATTGTCGACGATCACGAGGCGCGCACCCGCCTCCACGGCCGCGCGGAGCTCGGCATCGCTCTTGTTGTTGCCGTGCACGACGACGCGATCGCCCGGGATCCCGGCCCGGAGACACGCCTCAAGCTCGCCGCCGGTCGCCGCCAGCAGGTCGAGGCCCTCCTCGGCGACGATGCGGATGGCCGACCGCGACGTGAACGCCTTCACCGCGTAGAGCGGGTGGGGGAAGAGCGAGGCGAAGGCCCTCGCCCTCGCGCGCAGGTGATCCTCGTCGACCACGAGCAGCGGCGTGCCGAACCGGCTCGCGAGCTCCTCGGCATGGACCCCCGCGATCGAAAGCCCGTCGGGCCCGAACGCGGCGTGGTCGGGCCAGGTGCCCGGCTCAGGCATCGGATCGTTTCATCGACTCCGGGGCCGAGACGCCGAGTAGCCCCAGCAGGTTCGCGATCACCCGCTTGGCGCCGACGCAGAGCCAGAGCCGCGCCTGGGTGAGCGCGTCGTCCTCGGTCAGAACCGGGCAGTCGGTATAGAAGCGATGGAAGCGGGCCGCCAGATCCTGCGAGGCATGGGTCAGCAGGTGTGGCGCGCGGCGCTCGGCGGCCCGCCGGATCTCGGCGGGCGCTGCGGCGATCGCGCGGAGGAGGTCCAGCTCGCTCTCGTGCCGGAGCAGCGAGAGCTCCGCGCTGGGGAGCGGCCGGAGCTCGACTCCCCGCTCGGCCGCCGTGCGGAGGATCGACGCGACCCGCGCGTGCCCGTACTGCACGTAGTACACGGGGTTGTCCATCGACTGCCGCTTCACGGTCTCGATGTCGAAGGTCATCGTCGCGTCGCTGCTGAAGGTCAGGAGATGGAACCGCGTGGCGTCGGCCCCGACCTCGTCGATCAGCTCGTCGAGCGTGATGAAGGTCCCGGCGCGTTTGCTCATCGGGACGGGCGTTCCCCCGCGGAAGAACGAGACCCACTGATAGATCAGGATCTCCACCGCGGCCGGGTCGTAGCCGAGCGCCTTGGCGGCGCCGCGGACGCGCGCGACGTCGCCGTGGTGATCGGCGCCCCACACGTACACGACGTGGTCGAACCCTCGGGCGAACTTGTCGATCACGTACGCGCAATCGGCGCCGAAGTACGTGTGGCGGCCGTTCGAACGGATCATCACCCGATCCTTGTCGTCACCGAACGCCGTCGAGCGGAACCACACGGCCCCCTCCGCCTCGTAGGCGTACCCCGCCGCGCGCAGCCGCTCGACGGCCGCAGCGATCTCGCCGCGCTCGGCCAGCACGGCCTCGTGCATGAACTCGTCGAACCGGACCCCGAACCGCTCGAGCGTCGAACGGATCCAGCCGAGCACGCGCTTCGCGCCCTCCTCGCGGAGCCGGACGAGCCGCTCCTCCGGTGGGAGGTCCACGATGCCGGGACCCTCCACCTCGAGGATCTCCTTCGCGAGCGCCGTCACGTACTCGCCGTGGTAGCCGTCCTCGGGGACCAGGGCGTCGCGGCCGACGAGCTGCAGGTAGCGGGCCTCGACGCTCGCACCGAACCGGTCCATCTGCCCTCCGGCGTCGTTGAAGTAGTACTCGCGCTCGACGGCCCAACCGGTGAACTCGAACAGCCGCGCGAGGGCGTCGCCGATGACGGCGTTCCGGGCGTGGCCAAGCGTAAGCGGGCCGGTCGGGTTGGCGCTCACGAACTCCACCTGGATCCGCCGGCCGTTGGGCTCGGACCTGCCGTAGGCCTCGCCGCGATCGACCGCGGCTCGCAGCGCCGCGTGGAGCCACGCGTCACTCACCCGCAGGTTGAGGAATCCCGGGCCGGCGACCTCCGCGAACTCGATCAGGTCGGAGGGCGGCAGGTGATCCCGGATCGCCTCGGCGACGTCGCGGGCCGGTCGCCCCGCGCGCTTGGCGAGGACGAGCGCGATGTTGGTGGCGAAGTCGCCGTGCTCCCTCTGGCGCGGCCGCTCCAGCACGATCTCGGGTGGCGGCCCGTCGCCCGACAGGCCGGCGGCGTCGAGCGCCGCGCGCAGCAGCTCCGTGAGTCGCTCCTCGATCATCGGCGGAGCGGCGCCGGTCAGGCGTCCGTGCGCGCCACGGCGCGGCGGACCGTCTCGACGAGGTCGGTGGGCTCGACGGGCTTCGTGAGGAACGCGTGCACGTTCGCAGCGTAGCCGCGGTCGCCGCTCGCGTCCCGGTCGGCGCCCGACAGCACGACCACGGGGGTGTCGGTCAGACCCGCCAGCTCGCGGAGCCGCTCGAGCACCTCCCATCCACCCAGATCGGGGAGGCCGAGATCCAGGACGACGGCATCGGGCTTCTCCGTGGTCGCGGCGCCGATGGCGTCGCGGCCGGTCGCGGCGGTGCGGACCTCGAACCCCGCGACGCGGAAGTTCACCTCCAGCAACCGGAGGATCACGGGCTCGTCGTCGACCAGCAACACGAGGGTCACCGGCGCAGCATAGGTCCCGCAGACCCGGTTGTTAGACTCCCAACCGCGCACGCCCTCGTAGCTCAGTGGATAGAGCGCCGGCCTCCGGAGCCGGGTGCGCAGGTTCGAGTCCTGCCGAGGGCACCCGAGCGGAGGGAACACCCACGACGGACAGCGTCCATGTGCCGAACAAGGACCGCACCTGGGTCGTCCGGGCGCTGACCGAGGGTGGCTGCGTCGCTCCCGGCGCGGAGGCCGACGCCCTACTCGGAGCTGCCGTCGAGGGTCGCGGACCGATCGAGGAGCTGATCGCTCGCCGCCTTCGCGGGGAGCCGCTCGCGTGGATCGTCGGGTCGGTGCACTTCTGTGGCGTCCCGGTCCGCGTCGATCCCGGCGTGTTCGTGCCCAGGCCGCACACCGAGGCGCTGGCGCAGCGGGCCGTCTCGCTGCTGCCGGCCGACGGGATCGCGGTCGACCTGTGCACCGGCAGCGGGGCGATCGCCGCCGTCCTCCGATCGGCGCGTCCACAGGCCGCCGTCGTGGCCACCGACGTCGACCCGGTGGCCGTCGCGTGCGCCCGCCGGAACGGCGTTCACACCCTCGTGGGCAGCCTCGACGAGCCGCTCTCCCCGGCCCTGCGCGGGCGCGTCGACGTGATGACCGCCGTGGTCCCGTACGTGCCGACGGAGGAGCTCCATCTCCTCCCGAGGGACGTGCTCGCCCACGAGCCTCGTGGGGCGCTCGACGGCGGCCGAGGCGGGACGACGGTGCTCGTGCGCGCCGGGAAAGCGGCCGCCCGCTGGCTCCGCCCGCGCGGGAGCGTGCTCCTGGAGATCGGCGGCGATCAGGCCGTCGAGCTGGCGGCGACCCTGGCGGACGACGGCCTCTCGGAGATCCGTGTGCACCGGGACGACGACGGGCGCGACCGCGCGATCGAGGCGCGACGTCCCGCTCCGTGAGCTTGACACCGCCGCCCGTCCTCTCGATGTTCCGGGTGTGACACATCGACTGCTGCTGATCCGCCACGCCAAGTCGAGCTGGGACGACCCGTCGCTGCCCGACCGCGAGCGACCGCTCGCCAAACGCGGCCACCGCTCGGCGACACGCTTGGCCGCGCATCTTCGATCGGCGGGCCTTCGTCCCGACGTCGTGCTCTGCTCGCCGTCACGCCGGACACGGGAGACGCTCGAGCGCCTCGAGCTGGGGGACGCGGAGATCCGGTTCGAGGACCGCCTCTACGCGGCGTCCGACGCGGAGCTGTTGGACGCGGTCCGCCGCCTGCCGGAGGCGATCGGGACGGCGGCGCTCGTCGGCCACAATCCGGGGATGCAGGATCTCGCGATCGAGCTCGTCGGCCCGGACCTCGGCGAGCCGGCGGTCCGGGTGCGGGAGAAGTTCCCCACGGGCGCGCTCGCGGTGTTCGAGATCGACGGCGCGTGGGGCGACGTCGCTCCCGGGCGTGCCCGTCTCGCCACCTTCACCGTCCCACGGGAGCTCGCGTGAGCGAGGTTCCAGCGGTCCACGGAGGTGGGCTGTCGGAGCACGACCTCGGCCCCGACCCGATCTCCCGCTTCGGCGCGTGGCTCGGGGAGGCGGCGGACGCGGGGATCCTCTTCCCGGAGGCCGCGGCCCTGGCCACGGCCGACGCCGAGGGCGCGCCAGCGGCTCGCCACGTGCTCGTGAAGGGCGTCGACACGCGCGGGTTCACGTTCTTCACCAACCTCGACAGCCGCAAGGGCCGTCATCTCGCCGAGAACCCCCGCGGCGCCCTCGCGTTCCTGTGGCGCAGGCTCGACCGCCAGGTGTGCGTCACGGGCGCCGTCGCCGCCATCGCCCGTGAGGAGTCCGAGGCCTACTTCGCGACCCGGCCCCGCGAGGCGCGGATCGGGGCCTGGGCCTCGAGGCAGAGCCGCGTCGTGTCCTCGCGAGAGGAGCTCGACGCCGCCTACCACGACGCCGCGACGCGCTTTCCCGACGAGGTCCCGCTCCCTCCCCACTGGGGCGGGTTCCGCCTCGCGCCCGAGACCGTCGAGTTCTGGAAGGGGCGCGAGCACCGGTTGCACGACCGGTTCCGCTACACGCGGGAGGGGAACGCCTGGCGCCTCGAGCGCCTCTGGCCGTAGCGATCGGCGCCGCTGGTATCGTTCGGCCCCGTATGAACGCCGATTCCGTCGCCGCGGCCGTCTCGGAGGGCATGCCCCGAGCCGTCGAGGACCTGACGCGGCTGGTGCGGATCCCGTCCATCGCCTTCCCCGGCTACGATCCCGCGCCGGTGCGCGCCTCGGCGGAGGCGACGGCCGAGATCCTCGAGACCGCAGGCTTCGGCGGCGTCCGACTGATCGAGCTGCCCGACGGCGTCGACCACCCGGCGGTCTTCGGCGAGGTCCGCGGCCCGGCCGGCGCGCCGACCGTCCTGCTCTACGCGCACCACGACGTCCAGCCCGAGGGGCCTCTCGAGGAATGGTCGAGCCCGCCGTTCGAGCCCGAGGTTCGCGACGGTCGCCTCTTCGGACGCGGGAGCTCGGACGACAAGTGCGGGATCGTGATGCACGCCGGCGCGCTTCGCGCATGGGGCGGCGCGCCACCCGTCGGCGTGAAGGTGATCGTCGAAGGCGAAGAGGAGTCGAGCACGGCCCACCTCCCGTTCCTCATCGAGGGCCACCGCGACCTGCTCGCCGCCGACGTGGTGGCGGTCGCCGACGGTGGGAACTGGCGCACCGGCATCCCGGCGATCGAGACGAGCATCCGCGCCATGGCCGACTGCCGGGTCACCGTCCGGGTCCTCGACCTCGCCGTGCACTCCGGCGCGTTCGGGGGGCCGATCCCCGACGCGCTCACCGGCCTGTCGCGGATCCTCGCCACCCTGCACGACGACGCCGGCGACGTGGCGATCGAGGGGCTCTCGAGCTCCACCTGGGACGGCGTCCAGGTCTCCGAGGACGAGCTGCGCGAGGAGGTTCCGATCCGGCCCGGTGTGCGCCTCATCGGCACGGGCACGATCGCCGAGCGGCTCTGGTCCCGGCCGGCCGTCTCGGTGCTCGGCGTCGACGCTCCGCGCGTCCGGGAGGCGTCGAACCAGCTCGTGCCCGTCGCCACCGCCAAGGTGAGCCTGCGGCTCCCGCCCGACGAGGACCCGGTGCGGGCGCGTGAGCTCCTGGCACGGCACCTTCGCGATCACGCACCTTGGGGCGTCGAGGTCGCGATCGACGAGGGCGAGGCCGGGCGCGGGATGCGCGTCCGCACCGACGGTCCGGCCTTCGCGGCGATGCGACGCGCGATGGAGCGCGCGTACGGGCGAGCGCCGGTCGAGAGCGGGAGCGGCGGCTCCGTGCCGCTGGTCCCGGTCCTCGCCACCACGTTCCCCGACGCGGAGATCCTGATCTACGGCGCCTCCGACGAGCGCAGTCAGTACCACTCCACCGACGAGAGCGTGGACCTCGCCGACCTCGAGCGGGCCGCCATGGCGGAGGCGCTCCTGCTGGCCGAGCTCTCAACCACCTGATCGGTTCGCGGCGACCGGCGACGCGCCGTCGACGTCGGGAGGGCTGCTACGGTGGGGGGCATGGACGAGGCGCAGATGCCGCAGCCGCCGGCCGCCACCGCCGAGCCGGTCGAGCAGGACGGACGGTCCGAGGAGTCGATCACCCAGCCGGCCAAGCTCCTGCGCATCGCGAGCATGGTCCGCGAGCTGCTCGAGGACACGCGGCAGGCATCGCTCGACGAACCTGGCCGGGTTCGCCTGCGCCAGATCTACGAGCGATCCCTCGGTGAGCTCGCCGAGGTGCTCTCGGCGGACCTTCGCGAAGAGCTCGAGACGCTCGCCCCGCCGATGGAGGGCGTGCCGACCGAGTCCGAGATCCGGATCGCGCAGGCGCAGCTCGTCGGCTGGCTCGAGGGACTGTTCCACGGGATCCAGGCCGCCCTGTTCGCGCAGCAGGCCGCCGCACGCGCGCAGTTCGAGGAGCTCCGCCGTCGAGGCCTCCCCTCCGGGAACCCGGACGGGTCGCCCGGCCAGGACGTCCGAGGCCAGTATCTCTAGCCGCCCCCCGCGCTAGTCGCGGACCGAGCGCCAGTGCAGGCGCCAGGCGGGCAGCCCGGTGCAGACGCGACCGCGCCCGTCCCCGCAGTCCACGGTCGGCATCCGCCAGAGCGCGAGGGAGGAGAGGAACACCTCGTCGCCACACCGTCCGAACCGCAGCCCGTCCGCGAGGTCGGCGAAGTCCCCCAGCTCGTCGCGGATCCGCGAGCACGCCCGCCCGTTGCTCGGCGCGCCGCCGTACCAGAGCGCCATCTGCGCCTGCACGTCCGCCGTGATCGTCCACCGCATCCACAACAGCATGCAGTTGGGGTGCGGGGCCTCGACCGCGATCATCCACGTGTCGGCCCAGCCGGTCATCCCCTCGATCGGCTCGGCCGCGTCGACGGGGCGACCGTCGAGCTCCAGCACGCTGAGCGCGATCGGCCACGCCGTTCCCACCACCACGTCCCGCTCGCGGAAGGCGTCGACCGAGTCGGCCAGCAGGTTCCAATACAACCCGACCCGGACCTCCTGATCGTCCAGGAGCGCGGTGGCCGCGTCGAGCTGCTCCGTCGTCAGCGCGTAGGGGTCCTCGATCCCCAGGGCGGGCTCCTGCGTCGCCAGGTATTTGGCCGCGTCGGCGATCGCCATCGGCGAGTCGAGCATCGCGATCCGGCCTGCGTACGGCGTGTCCGGACCGAACACGACCTCCCAGCTGCCCGGCGCGGGCCGGACGATCTCGGTGTCGTACATGAGGAGATTGGGCCCGTAGAGCGCCGGCACGCCGTAGACGTGGCCGTCGACCACGTAGTGGGCGGCGCTGCCGTCGCGGAGCGGCTCGAGGATCTGCCCCCATGCCGGGAACAGCTCGGGTTCCACGGCGGCGACGACCCGGTCGGCGATCAGCTCGCCCGCGGCATCCCCGGGAACGGAGGCGCCGTCGTACTCGGAGTCTTCTCGCGCGAGCTGCTGCACGATCTCCTCACCGGAGTCCACGTACCGGACGTTCACCGCGCAGCCCGTCGCGGCCGTGAAGGGCTGCACCC
>JBOGVL010000127.1:0-8105 GCA_050692535.1 Actinomycetota bacterium
GTCCGGAGCCATCACGAGGATGGGAGAGCCTGGCGCTGGGATCGGCCGGGCCGATCCGTTGTCACACCTTTCTCATCGGCTCATAACCCCTCGCGACTACGTACCGGCTTCCGGGTGTTTCCGAGCCGTCCCGCGTATCCCGCGGCTCAGCGGTACCCGCTACTCGGGACCGCGTTCGGCAGGAACGACTCGCTCGGCAACACCGTTGGACTCGGCGTGAGCACCAGCTCGCCGAACTCCTCCGACACCGTGATCCGCTGCACCGTGAGGCTTCCCGAGTCCGGGAGCTGCTCGATCACGTCGTAGGCGATCAGCTCCGGGTCCTCCTCCCGCGAGAAGTACAGGACCTCCGCGGTGAACGGGAAGTCCTCCAGTCCGCGGAAGATGCCGGCGCCCGAGCCGCCGGTCGTTCCGATCCGCAGGAACAGCGTGCCGTTCCCCACGCTCGCCGAGGTCTCGTGGAAGTGGCCGGAGATCACCACGGGGACCTGCCCCGCGACGGCCTCGGCCATCCGGTCGTCGTGCACGGCGACCAGGTCCACCGGCTCCTCGGTGGCCGCCAGGTCGGCGGCGATCTCCAGGCCGGCGGCGCGGGCCAGCTGCTCGAACTCGGCGGCGTTGACCGGCACGCCGCGGGCCGGCGTAAACGCGGGATGACCCAGCCCGTAGACCGAGAGGCCGTCGATCGTCTGCGCCCGTCCGTCGAGGACGACCGCGTTGGGCTCGAGCGCAATCTCGGCTTGCAGCCCGATCGAGTCGTGGCTGCCGCGCACGAACACGTAGGGGCGGCCGAACTCGGGGATCCGCGAGACGATCAGGTTCTCGACGGGCGTGGCGAACGATGTGAGGTCGCCGGTGTCGATCACCAGGTCCACGTCGAACCCGAGCGCCACCTCTCGAGCGAAGTCCATCCCGAGCGGGGACGAGTGGATGTCCGAGATGTGCAGGACGCGGATCCCCTCGTCGCCGATCGGCGCCGACTGCAGCGTCGTGTACGCCCGCACGGTCCCGTCGACCAGCTGCTCGAGGCCCGCGCGCAGGTCTTCGATCCGGTCGGTCGCCTCCCGCGCAGGGCCGATCAGCTTGGGCGCGAGCGCGAGCGAACCCGAGTACGTCGGCTCGGTGAACGCGGCCGGGCGGAACGTGAGCAGCACGAGCACCTCGGACAGGGCCACGGCGAGCACCGCCGAGGCAACGCCGGCCGAGACCAGGCGCCACCGGTTGCGGAACACGAGCAGGGAGAGCACGGCCCCGCCGATCGCGCCGACGACGAGCACTCGCCACGCGAGCCCGGGGAGGCGGTGGCGCGCGTCGGCCTCGACGTCGGCGACCAGGCCGTCGATCCCCCGCCGGTTCACGGCGTCGGTCAGGCGCTGGACCCCGACGTCCTCCAGCGTCGCCGAGAGGCCGAGCGGTGCGAGGTGTGTGTCGGCCGCGAGCGAGCCGAACGGCGGGAGCCCGAGGTGCGTCTCGCCCTTCCCGAACCCGGCCCGAAGCTCGACGCGGAACGGACCGAGTGGGACCGTCGTCCGCGAGAGCAGCGCCATCCCGAGCCACGCGCCCACCAGGCCGACCCCGACCGCGGCCAGCACGGCGCCCGCCCGGCGGGCCTTCTCGACCCGGCGCTCGTCCACCGAACCACCCTCTCAGAACGGGTTTCGATGGACCCTGGGGTACCCTCGGGATCATGTTCGGGCGCTCGTTCCGGATCGCGACGATCCGCGGGATCCCGGTCAACGTCGACTCGTCGTGGATCTGGATCGCGGTGCTCGCCGTGTACACGCTCTGGGCCCGGTTCGAGGGGCAGTTCCCGGCGACCGGCGACGGCGTCGCCCTTGCGTACGCGGTCTTCGGCGCGCTCCTGTTCTTCGGCGCAGTGTTCCTGCACGAGCTCGCGCACGCGGTCTCGGCCCGGCTCTCGGGGATCCGGGTGGAGGGCATCACGCTCGTCTTCTTCGGCGGGTTCACGGCCGCGCGGGCCGACGAGAGGGGCCCGGGGCCGGCGTTCGTGATCTCGGCGCTCGGCCCGCTGACGAGCCTGGCGCTCGGCGGCCTCTTCCTGTGGCTCTCGGGAGTGACCGAGAGCACCGACGGGCCGCTGCCCGGGCTTCTCCTCTACGTCGGCCGGATCAACCTGCTCATGGCGGCGTTCAACGTGCTGCCCGGCCTCCCGCTCGACGGCGGACGGATGCTCGAGGCGGCGGTGTGGCGGGTCACCCGGAGGCGCAGCACCGGAACGCGGGTCGCGGCGAGGGCCGGGATGGGCGTCGGGGTGCTGCTGTTCGCGCTCGCGATCTGGGAGGTGAGCCGCGACGACATCTTCGGCGCCGTCTGGCTCGGCATCATCGGCCTGTTCATCTTCCAGGGCGCGCGGGCCTCGGAGCAGCAGATCGGCCTGACCGACCGGCTCGCGTCCGCGACCGTCGCCGACGCGATGGACCCGCCGCCGCCGGCGGTGCCCGCCGACCTCTCGCTCTCGGAGACGCTGGAGCGGTACCTGCGCGGGCACGAGGAGGAGGCGTTCCCGGTCATCGACCCCGACGGCAAGGTGATCGGGATGATCTCGTTCGGCTCGTCGCGCGACCTGGGGGCTCGAGACCCGCTCCGGCCGGCGCGCGAGGCGCTGATCCCGCTCGAGCACGTCCTGGTCGCTCACCCCGACGAGCGCCTGGACCAGGTCTCGAACCGGCTCGGAACCCAGCGCGCCGCGCTGGTCCTTCGCGACGGCGAGCTCGTCGGCGCGATCTCCGGCGGCGGCGTCCACCGCTGGTACACCACGAAGGCCTGATCATCGATCGAAGGCAGAGCCCGAGATCGGCAAGAAGTGGCGAGAAGGGTTCCTCGACCTAGACCTCGATCTCGAAGCCGAGCTCGACATCGCTGGCCGCCCGGCCGCCGCGGATGCCCCAGTTCTCCCGCGAGACCTCGCGCAGCAGGATCTTCACGTGATCCCTGGGGATCCCGAGGACCTCGAGATTCTCGACGATGTTCCGGTAGAGGGCTCGTTTGGCCTCGAGCGACCGTCCAGCGAAGACATCGAGGCTGATGTGCGTGAACAGTTCCGGGCGTTCGCGATCCGGTGGGCAAGCGAAGCGGTGCGGCTCGTGGACGAGCAGACGGACGTCTCGGTCGTCGGCGGGGATCTTGAACGCCTCGCGGAGGGCGCCGTGGACCGCCTCCATGATGTCCAGCTCGGCCTGCCGGCTGAGCGGACGCCTCACCTCGATCAGGACGCTCGGCATCCCTCCAGTCTTCCAGGTTGAGGCCGCTGGGGTGCGGCTGAAGGCCGCTCGGTGCGAGGATGGACGTCTCGGGACGTCGGACGGGAAGGCGTGCGCGGGTGACCAACATCTCCCCATGGCTCTCCGTGACGAACGCGACGGAGGCCGTCGACTACTACCGGGCCGCGTTCGGTGCGGTCGTGTCAGACCGCCTCGAGGACGAGGCGGGCGACGTGATCGTCGCTCGGCTCTCGATCGACGGAGCCGACTTCTGGGTGCAGCGCGATCCCGCCTCGAGTCCCGACGTCGTCGCCGGGAGGTCGGTGCGGATGATCCTGTCGGTCGACGACCCCGACGTGGTGCTCGAACGCGCCGTGGCGGCGGGAGCCACCGAGATCGCACCGGTCTCGGAGAGCCACGGCTGGCGTGTCGGACGCGTCGCCGACCCATGTGGGCATCACTGGGAGATCGGCAATCGTCTTCCGAGCTGACTCGCGTCAGGTCGTGGGCGGAAACTCGTCGACTCGGCCGTCCTGGAGGCCGAAGTCCCAGACGTCGATGGCCGGCGGCTCCACGCCGATCGTCGTGAGGGCGGTGCAGATCTGGCTCCGATGATCGGTCCCGTGGTGCAGCGCCTGCGCGAGCCGGATGCCCACCGGGGCGTGGGTCTCGGACCCGTCGTCACGGCGCCTCACGAGGACGGCCTCCGGATCGAGGTCCTGAACGACGAGCGACGACCACGCGGCGCCGTTGGCCTCCATCGCGGCCCGGAGCTCCGGGAGGCCCATGTGATCCTCGTCGATGAGCGGGGTGCGCCCACCACTCGTGACGAACAGGTACGAGGAGTCGGCCCCGACGAGGTGGCGCTGCGTCTCCAGGATCGAGCCGTACGTCCCCGGGACGGAGGTCTCCAGCTGCTCCCGGCCGAGCGCGAGGCACGCGTCGACCAACCGCAGCGTCGCCCACACGTGGTGCGCGAACGCGTCCCTCAACAAGGAACTACTCATGCGGCGACCGTAGCAGACCGTGTGAGGGCGGCAACCGGACCGTGCCGGGGCCGCCCTACGGCGCCGCCGCCTCGGCGACCGCGGCCAGCGCGGTCGGATCGGGATCGGCGAGCACTCGCACGATCGGGAGGTCCAGCGCGGCTTCGTACGGCCTCAGCCCCGCGAGCACCTCCGGTCGTGTCGCTGCCGCAACGCCGACGCTTCCGAGCGGAACGTTCATGGACTCGAAGTGCCGGTGGTGGCCCTCGTTGATCTGGCGGTAGAAGTCTTCCTCCTCGCGAAGCCGCTCGTGCGAACCAGCTCCTACGGCCACACGGACGTACGAAGCGACGAGCGGCTCGGCGCGCTCCGCCTCGATGGCCCCCTTCCGCACCCAACGGCACGCCTGTGCCGCCTGGGGGGGCAGCATCCAGTTGAGCAGGACGCCGTCCGCGATCTCGCCACCCAACCGGCACAACCGCGGTCGCATCGCCGCCACGACGATGCGGACCTCTTCCGCAAGGAGCTCGCGGAGCTCGGCGACTGACCGCCGGACGACGTCGATCTGCGGACGCAGGGAGCCGGACCCGACGCCGACCCAGAGCTTCGCCGGATCGAGCCCGAGGCGATCGATCTCCGCGGCGATCTGCGTCGGCTGATATCGATGGAGAGGAAGGACGCCCACGCCGAGCTCGAGCCGTGGAGCCGCGGCAGCGAAATTCGCGATCGTCTCGAGGCCGGGAGCGGTCGGTTCGTCGTTCGACCAGAGGGAGTGGTAACCGAGACGCTCGCAGTGGGCAGCCAGGTCACCGGCAACCCCGGCCGCCATCCCCACGGAGATCCCCAGTCCGCGGTGCGGCATGAAGGCCTCATGCATCGATCACGCACCCGTCAGAGACGAGAGACGGAAGTCGGCGGGAGGTTCCGCCCCGCCGAACGTTCCGTTTTGCGGTGTTCCAACCAGGACTCCGATCTCATCACTGACCGACGCAGAACGGACCTGAGGGATGAGAGTCCCCCGACCCACGGGGAGGCCCGAGCATCAGGTTCGCGGTGTCCACCCAGACGTTGCCATCGATGACTCGAACCTGGAATCGATCCAGTCCCCGAGGCGCCGGGCCGAGTACGTACCTGCCGAGGCCGTCGAACATCGCTCCATGCGTCTGGTCCTCGAACCATCCGGAAGAGGCGCAGTAGCGAACCTGCTCACCCAGGTGCGGGCTGCGAGCATAGAGCGCGAGCGGGTTCGTCGATGAGGCCGCGACCACGTACGCACGCGCCGCCGGTACATACACGACTCGTCGACGCTCGATCTCAGAAACCGACCCAGCTCGGACCCACGGTGGTCCGGGCGAGCCGGACTCACTGAACACCTCGGCGAGAACCATCGTCGTGGCGCCAAGTCCCAGGATCACCAGTGCGATCACGAGAAACGCGTGCAGTCGACGCCTCGGAGCGGCGCTCACGCCTCCATGATGCTCGTGGTGAGAACGCGAGACAACACAAGGATCTCGAGCGGTCCACGCGCTGGGGCGCGAGAGGCTCTCTGATCAAGGACTCCGTCTCCGAGCGTCGATGGGGTAGACCCGCTCGATATCGTCCAGATGTTCCTGTCGGTGATCGGCGCGCAGCACATTGATGTAGTTGCCCGTGCGCTCGTTGGCGGCCAACAGTTCATCGGAGAGGTCGGCGACCCGCGTGTCGGCCGCCACGGCGGCTTCCACCGCGACGCGGGCCGCGACCCTCGGCGGCAGGGCGAGGACGAGGGGCTTGTAAGCGTCGTTGATCCAATCCACCGCCTCCTCGTCGTAGCTGCCGGGCGCGTCCGGCGGCGTCCCATGCCCGTCGGCTCCCCAGCGGTCGAGGAGCGCCACGATCCGGTAGTCCTAGAACGCCAGGTGCGCCAGGACGCCGGCCACCGTCCATCCCGCCTCCATCGGCCCGGCGAGCTCGCCGTCGCTGAAGCCTTCGCCAGAGTTCGCAGGCGCGTAAGCTGCGCGTCGTTCTCCGCGACGTACGAGCGATCCGCCCCGATGGTTCCTCCCGATCGTGTCGATGGGCAGTTCGCCGCCGAGCCTAGCGTGAGGTCCGACCGAGGGGGTCGTCCGGATGCGGAAGGGGAGGCACGATCCCTTCCGCCCTCCCCCTGTGACCGATGCCTCCTGGACGCTGATCGAACCCTGCATCCAGGGATGGAACGCGCAGACGCCCTCGACCAGCGTCCCCGACGGCGCGGAGACCGCCGACGTTCAGCACGAACGTCGGCGGAGAGGTACCCCCTCGAGGCTCGATCCATGCCGGCCGGAACTGTCGTTCCTCGGCGGTAGCATCGCGAGGCGATGGCCCCCTTCGCGGCAGACCCCGACCAGCGGCGCGTCCTCGACCACGCCGCCGGGCCGCTGCTCGTCCTGGGCGACTTTGGCACGGGCAAGACGACGGTCCTGCGCGAGCGATTCCTCTCGTTGCTCGAGCGCGGCGCCGACCCCGAACGCGTCGCGCTGGTCGTCGGGTCGCGCCGGGCGCGCGACGAGGCCCGCCGCGAGCTCCTGCGGCGGCTCCCCGGCTCGGTGCCGAGCCTGCGGGTCTCGACCGTCCACGGGCTCGCGTTCCAGGTGGTCAGCGCCCGGTACCACGACCTGAAGTACGACGCGCCGCCGACGATCCTGGCGGCGGCCGACCAGTTCGCCAAGGTGCAGGAGCTGCTCGCCGGCGAGGACCTCGCCCGCTGGCCCGCCTACGGGGAGCTGCTGCGCCTGCGCGGGTTCGCGGACGAGGTCCGCCAGTTCGTCCTTCGGGCGCAGGAGGCGCTCGTCAAACCCGAGGACATCGAGGCGTCGGCCCGGACGCGGTCGCTCCGCGGCTGGGCCGAGCTCGCGGAGTTCCTCCGCCGCTACCTCGAGGTGCTCGACGCCGAGGGCGCCGTCGACTTCGCCGGCCTCGTCGAGCAGGCGGCGGTCGCCGCCGAGCTCGGCGAGCCGATGTTCGACCACGTCCTCGTCGACGACTACCAGGACACGACGTTCGCCGCCGAGCGGCTCCTGGCCGCGCTCCGGCCCGCCACCCTGGTCGTCGCCGGCAACGCCGGGGCGTACGTCTACTCGTTCCAGGGCACCACCGCGGTCCCGCTCGGGCGGTTCGAGGAACGGTTCCCGGGCGGCGATCGGGTCGACCTCCGGACCGACCACCGGTCGAGCGGCCGGCGGTTCGAGGCGTGGCACGCCCCGCATACGTCCGAGGAACACGCCGGCGTCGCGCGCGAGCTCCGGCGGGTGCGGATCGAGGAGGGCGTCCCGTGGCGGGACCTCGCCGTGATCGTCCGGCGCCAGAGCGCGCACCTGGGCGGCCTGCTCCGGGCGCTCGACGACGCCGGTGTGCCGCGCCACGTGCCGGAGAGCGGCCTCGCGCTCACCGCGGAGGCGGCGACCGTGCCATTCGCGCTGGCGCTTCGGTGGATCGCCCGCCCGCCCGAGCGCGACGTCCTCGCCGAGCCGGTCCTCGTGTCCGAGCTCGGCGGCCTGTCCCCGGCCGCCGCCAGGAGCCTGCTCCGCCGGACGCGCGCCGCAGGACGGCCGCCCAGGGACGCGCTCGACCTCGAGGACGAGCCCGACGTCGCCGACCGGCGGCGGCTCGCGGCGCTCGCCGCGACGCTCCGAAGCGCCGAGGATCGCTCTTCCTCCGTGATCGACGCGTTCCGGACGCTCTGGGAGGAGCTGCCGTACTCGGCCCACCTCGTCGCCGAGGCCGAACGTTCCGCCGTCGCACGCCGCGACCTCGACGCGCTCGTGGCGTTCGCGCGCGCGGTCGAGCGCGGGGGCGGGTCGGTGGATCCCTCGGTCGCGGCGTTCGTCGACCTGCTCGACGCCGGCGAGGGCGGCCCGGGCGTCGCGGGGATCGGCGA
>JBOGVL010000128.1:0-3560 GCA_050692535.1 Actinomycetota bacterium
GGGTCGGGGAAGACGCGGGCGCTCACGCACCGGATCGCGTACCTGATCCGTGAGCGGGACGTGAGTCCCTACGCGATCCTGGCGATCACCTTCACCAACAAGGCCGCCCGCGAGATGGCCGAGCGCGTCGAGGGGCTCATGGGCGGGCGCGTGGCCAAGGGGATGTGGATCCTCACGTTCCACTCGGCGTGCGCGCGGGTCCTCCGTCGCGAACACACGCACCTCGGCCTGCCGAGCAGCTTCACGATCTACGACGAGAGCGACACCGAGCGGCTGATCGGAACGGTGCTGCGGGACCTGAACATCGACGTCAAGCGCTATCCCGCCCGCGCGATGGCCGCCGCGATCGGCAAGGCGAAGGACCACGTCCTGTCGGCGGGCGAGTTCGCCTCAGCGGCGAGCAACTTCTACGAGGAGACGATCGCCAACGTGTACCGGGGATACGAGGAGCGCAAGCGCGCGGCGGGTGCGCTCGACTTCGACGACCTGATCGCCGAGACCGTCGGTCTGTTCCGCGCGCACCCGGAGGTGCTCGAGCACTATCAGGAGCGCTTCCGCTACATCCTGGTCGACGAGTATCAGGACACGAACCGGGCGCAGTATCAGCTGGTCAACCTGCTCGCCGCCAAGTACCGCAACGTGTGCGTCGTCGGCGACGCCGACCAGGGTGTGTACTCCTGGCGCGGCGCCACGATCCAGAACCTCCTCGACTTCGAGCGCGACTACCCCGACGCCCAGGTCTTCCTGATGGAGCAGAACTACCGCTCCACGTCCAGCATCCTCGCCGTCGCCAACGCGCTGATCGAGCACAACGTCCAGCGCAAGCCGAAGAGCCTGTGGACCGAGACCGAAGGAGGGGAGCTCGCGGTCCGGTATCGGGCCGACGACGAGCACGAGGAGGCGCTGTTCGTGGCCGAGGAGACCCACCGGCTCGTCGAGGAAGAGGCGTTCCGGTACGCGGACCTCGCGGTCTTCTATCGCACGAACGCGCAGAGCCGGGTCCTCGAGGACGTCCTCATGCGCGCCGGCACGCCCTACCGGGTCGTCGGCGGCGTGCGGTTCTACCAGCGCAAGGAGGTGAAGGACGTGCTCGCCTACCTCCGGCTGCTGGTGAACCCCCAGGACGTGATCAGCGCGCGCCGGGTGATCAACACGCCCAAGCGGGGGATCGGCGACACGACCGTCGCCGCCCTCGAGGGCTTCGCGGCCGTCGAGGAGATCCCCTTCCTCGAGGCCGCCCGGCGAGTCGACGAGATCCCGACGCTCGCGGCGCGGGCCAAGGGAGCGGTCGCGGGGTTCGTCGACGTGATCGACCTCCTGCGCGCGGCGCTCGACTCGGGCGCCGGTCCGCAACGGATGGTCGACGCCGCCGCGACCGAGTCCGGGTACCTCATGGAGCTCGAGACCGAGCGGACCGTCGAGGCCGAGGGGCGGATCGAGAACCTGCGCGAGCTGGGCGGGGTCGCGGCCGAGTTCGAGCAGCGAGAGCCGGATGGAGCCCTCGCCGACTTCCTCGAGCAGGTCTCGCTCGTCGGCGAGCAGGACGAGTACGACGAGGAGTCCGGGAGCGTCACGCTGATGACGTTGCACAACGCCAAGGGCCTCGAGTTCCCGGTCGTGTTCGTCATCGGCCTGGAGGACGGCGTGTTCCCGCACTATCGGTCGATGGGCGACCAGGCCCAGCTGGAGGAGGAGCGCCGCCTGATGTACGTGGGGGTCACCCGCGCCCGAGAGCGCCTGTACCTGACGCATGCGTGGAGCCGCTCGCTGTTCGGGACGACGTCGTACAACCCGCCGTCGCGCTTCCTCGGGGAGATCCCGAACGAGCTCGTCCGTGCGATCGAGGAGGTGCAGGTGATCGGCGGCAGCGGATCGGTCTCGCCGATCCGGGCCGCCGTCGAGGGCCGTCGGGAGCCGGTCCAGGTGGCCGCCGGCGACACCGTGCGGCACGACAAGTGGGGCGAGGGCGTCGTGCTCACGGTGAGTGGCTCCGGCACGGACGCCGAGGCGACCATCCGGTTCGAGGACGCGGGCGAGAAGCGCTTGCTGCTCGCCTACGCCCCGCTCAGCCGCGTCGGCTGACTAGAACGGCGCCGGGAGGCGCCGCAGCCCGCGCTCCGGGTCCCAGGCGAGGACCTCGTCGTCGCCGAACCGGATGGAGGCGGCCTGATGGACGTCGACCGAGAAGCAGTGGAACCCGGGCTCGTCGGGCGCCCAGTCGATCCGGGCGAGGATCGCCTCCCGGAAGGCCGACCGAACGGCGGGGTCGCGTTCGTCGATGGCTCGACCGTAGAGCTTCACGTCGCCGTCGGTGCCGTCCCGGTTGCACGTCACGCTGTGCACCACGATCCTCGGGTCGCGAAGCAGGTCGACCGCCTTTCGGGATCGCCACATCATCGAGACGAACAGACGGCCCGCCGCGAAGTCGGGTTCGTTCGGGCTGATCCGCGGCGACCCGTCCCGCCGGAGCGTGCCGACGAGCACGAGGTCGTCCCGGAGGAAGCGTTCCCTGGCGAGGGTCGCGATCTGCGGACACGCACGCTCGAACTCGTCCCAGCGCATGCGCCCTCCCTTCGAGATGAGCCCGGCATGGTACGCGGGCGCGCCGACGTCCTCGGCGCGCGCTCCCCGGGTGAGGCGGTCGTCCTCGCCGGCCGAGCTAGCCCGCGAGCCGTCCGAGGACGTTGCGGGTGATCCGGTCGACCACCGGGTCGCCGAGCCCGACCGCCCAGTCGATCACCCCCGCGTTGACGACCGTTCCTCCCCCGGGCCTCGAGAAGACCCCGAGCACGGCGTGCCCGTCGGCGAGCTGCGCGAGGTGCCCGGCATCGTCGTCGCCGAAGATCGCCGTCGACGCGAAGTTCAGGTCCCCGGGCTCGTGCGCGTAGCGCGACGGCTGCTCGTGCTGCGCGATCAGGTAGGCCGGGGCGGTGGCCAGGATCTCGAGCCCTTCGGGTGCCCCGTCCGCGTGCGTCGGCACCGGAGCGCCGTCGACCCCCGACGTGAGGGCGCAGCCGTCGCACTCGTACGCGACGATCGCGTCCGCGCCGCCGAACTCCTGCCCGGCCTCGAGCCCCGTTCCCTCGAAGACCCAGTGGTCCGGGCGGTGGACGGTGAACGCGGCGGAGCTCTCGGGCGCCCCCAGCCCGTACCGCGAGTAGCCGCCCCGCGTGAACGTGAGGCCGATCGTCGAGGTCTCGGGCCGGCCGATCCTGCGGTCGGACCAGACACCCGATAGGAACCGCTCGTCGGCGGTGCCGAGAACCGGGTCCGCGTCCGCCCGGTACTTGAAGCAGGTCATGCCGCGGTGGTCGCCGTCGAAACGGACCTGCCAGAAACACGTGTTGCCGCTCAGGATCGCGGCGTTGCCGCGACCCGCGACGAAGGCGTCGAGCGCGTCCCGCATCCCCCACGACCAGTATTCGTCGTGGCCGACGCACACGAAGAGCCGGTGGCCGTCGAGGAGGTCGGGGTGCCGCTCGAGGTCCCAGCTGACGGCCACGTCGAGCCCGTACCCGGCCGCCTCGGCCCATCGGATGAACGGGCGCTCCCAATTCCAC
>JBOGVL010000128.1:3570-8033 GCA_050692535.1 Actinomycetota bacterium
GCTCCAGTCCGAGAGGCCGAGCGGCCGCGCCCAGCTCCGGTAGCCCATCGCCTCCCGGTCCGGGACGACCTGCATCATCCGCCCGGCCGGCTCCGGCTTCCTCAGGAAGCCCTTCGCGAGCGGCCGCTCGAACGAGACGCGCGAGCCGCCCGTGTAGAGCGAGGGTCCGCCCCAGTCGTTGTACGCCTGGTAGGTCGTCGTCGAGAGGACCAGCAGGATCGGCGCACGGTCGCGGGGGCCCGGGCGCACGACGAAGAAGGCGTCGGCGCGATCGTCGCCGGCCGTGAGCGTCACCGAGTGATAGCCCGATCGCCATTCCGCCCCCGTCGGGATCTCGAGGGCGGCCGTCCACCCGCAGCCGTTCGCGGAGGCGTCGGACGGCGTGTCCTGACGCTCGGCGCGCACCCCTTCGGCTCGCCAGGTCACCGTTCGCTCGCCGCCTTCTCGCGCGACCTCGACGTCGATCGTCCCGTGGTCGCTCGAGACGTGGAGGCCGACGGGCTCGCCCGGCTCGACGGAGACGGGCCAGCAGTAGGCCTCGAGCGTCACCTCGTGAAAGCGACGAGGCCGGCGATCACGATCAACAGGCCCGCGACGATCGGAGCGATCACCCAGGCGAGGCCGAGCCGACCCCGATAGGGGCCGAGCGTGCCGACCTTGGTCGTCGGCTTCAGGCCCGGAGGCCGGAGTCGGATGCGCTTGGTCACCACCGGTCGAGTATAGGAGCCGCCCGGAACGGACCCTGCTGTGCCGGCGTGACCTGGACCCCGGACGGCCGGTTGGGGTTCGTCCGCTACGTCGAGGGCGGTCCCGTCGAGCTCTGGGTCCTCGATCTCGCGACGTTCGAGGCGCGCCGCGTCGACCTTCCGCTCGAGCCGGTGCTTTCGTTCTCCTGGGGGCCGCCGTCCGGCTAGCGCTCCGAAAATGCCAGGCCGATCGGCGGACCGGGGCCCTTCGCTAGACTTGGCGCGCATGCCCGGCAAACATCGGATCATCGTCGCCAAGCCCGGCCTCGACGGCCACGACCGAGGGGCCAAGGTCGTCGCGCGAGCCCTGCGCGACGCGGGGTTCGAGGTGATCTACACGGGCCTGCACCAGACGCCGGAGCAGATCGCGGAGACGGCGATCCAGGAGGATGCGGACGCCGTCGGGCTCTCGTGCCACTCGGGCGCGCACATGACGCTCTTCCCGCGGGTGGTCGCGCTGCTCCGCGAGCGCGGCGCCGGCGACGTGCTGGTGTTCGGCGGCGGGATCATCCCGAGGGACGACATCCCCAAGCTGGCCGACGCGGGGATCGAGCAGATCTTCACCCCGGGCGCCTCGACGGGGGAGATCGTCTCCTGGCTGAACGAGCGCCTCGCTGCGGAGCGGGCCAGCTAGTGGACCTGTACGAGCATCAGGGCAAGGACCTGTTCGCGGAGCACGGGATCGCCCTGGCCGATCGCGAGGTCGCGACCACGCCGGAAGAGGCGGCGGAGGCCGCGGGGCGGCTCGGGGGGCACGTCGCGGTCAAAGTTCAGGTGCAGATGGGCGGCCGCGGCAAGGGCGGCGGGGTGGCGCTCGTTCACTCGCCGCAGGAGGCAGCCAACGAAGCGCGGCGCATGCTCGACGAGGGATTCAAGGGCACACCCGTGACGCGCGTGCTCGTCGAGCGCCTGGTGGACATCGCGGCGCAGTACTACGCGGCGATGTCGCTCGATCGCGGCGCCGGCACCTACCTCGCGATGGTCTCGAACGAGGGCGGCGTGGACATCGAGGCCGTCGCGAAGGAGAGCCAGGGCGCGATCCGGCGCCTCCACGTGGACGCCCTGCTCGGCCTCCGCGGCTACCAGGCGCGCCGGCTGGTCGGCCACCTGCCGCCGGAGGCCCGCGAGGGATCGGCCGACCTGCTCCGCCGCATGTACGCCGTGCTCGTCGACGCCGACGCCACGCTCGTCGAGGTCAATCCGTTCGTGCTCCTCACCGACGGGACCGTGATGGCGCTCGACGCGAAGGTGACCGTCGACGACAACGCGCTGTTCCGCCGGCCCGAGACCGCCGCGCTGAAGGACTCGTTCCCGATCGATCCGGTCGAGAGGCGCGCGAGGGACGCGGGGCTCCAGTACGTGAAGCTCGAGGGCGAGGTCGGGATCATCGGCAACGGCGCCGGGCTCGTGATGTCGACGCTCGATGTGGTGCAACAGGCCGGGGCGAGCGCCGCGAACTTCCTCGACGTCGGCGGCGGCGCGAGCGCCGAGGTCATGGCGACCTCTCTGGAGGTCATCCTGTCGGACCCGGACGTCCGGAGCGTGCTGATCAACATCTTCGGCGGCATCACGCGGTGCGACCTAGTGGCACAGGGGATCATCGAGGCGCTCGGGCGGGTGACGCCGAAGGTCCCGATCGTCGTCCGCCTCGACGGCACCAACGCCGAGGAGGGGCGCGCGATCCTTGCGGCGGCGAACCACCCCGGGATCATCCCCGCCGCGACGATGCTCGAGGCCGCCGAGCGGGCCGCCGACCTCGCGCGCGGCGAGGCGGCCTAGTGGCCATCCTCGTCGACGAGCGGACCCGCGTCGTGGTCGCCGGGGTCACGGGATCGGAGGGGACGTTCCACTCGCTGCGCAATCGCGCCTACGGCACGCAGGTCGTCGCGGGGGTGACGCCCGGCAAGGGCGGGCGGGACGTCGAGGGGATCCCGGTGTTCGACACGGTCGCCGACGCCGTCGAGTCGACCGGGGCGAACACGTCCCTGATCTTCGTCCCCGCGCGGTTCGCGGCCGAGGCGATCTACGAGGCAGTCGATGCGGGTGTGGAGCTCGTCATCTGCATCACGGAGGGGATCCCGGTTCGGGACATGGCGCAGGTCGCGGCCTATCTCCGGGGGCGGGACGCGTCGCTCGTCGGGCCCAACTGTCCCGGCGTGATCTCGCCCGGCGTCGCGAACGTCGGCATCATCCCCGGGGAGATCTGCGCGCCCGGCCGCGTGGGCCTCGTGAGTCGCTCGGGCACGCTCACCTACCAGATCGTGCACGAGCTCACGCAGCGCCAGATCGGGCAGTCCACCTGTGTCGGGATGGGCGGGGATCCGGTCCACGGGATCGGCTTCGTGGAGTCCCTCCGGCACTTCGAGGCGGATCCGGACACCGACATGGTCGTCATGATCGGCGAGATCGGGGGCGACGACGAGGAGCGCGCCGCCGCGTTCATCGACGAGTGGATGACCAAGCCCGTCGTCGCGTACATCGCGGGGTTCACGGCCCCGCCCGGCAAGCGCATGGGCCACGCCGGGGCGATCATCACCGGCTCGAGCGGCACCGCGCAGGCCAAGGCCGACGCGCTGGAGGGCGCCGGCGTGCGGGTCGGGCGCACGCCGACCGAGGTGGCCGAGCTGGTCCAGGCCGCGGTGTCGTGACCTCGGCGGACGACCGCCGGTCGCCGCTCGCGGCCGGCTGGCCGGACGCGCTGTCGCGCGGCTTCCTCGCATTCCTCGCGATCGCGGGGATCGGGCAGGTGCTCGCCTTCGGCGTGTGGGTGGTGACGGACACCGGCGCCGCTCCCGGGGCGTTCGCCCGGATCGGGTGGATGTACTTCGGCGCGTTCCATCACGTCGCGATCGAGCTCGACATCCCGGATCTCGACGTGTCGGCTCCGGGTGCCGGCCCGGGGGCGACCTCGTTGTCCGTCGGCGTCGCGCTGATGACGATCACGGCGGTCGCGGTCTGGCTCCTGTACCGGGGCGGCCGGGCGGTTGCGGACCGCGCCGGCGGCGGGACGGCCGCGCGCCTCCTCCACGGGGCGAAGGTCGCGTCCTCGTACGCCCTCCCGGCCTTCGCGCTCGCGGCGATCGTGGACGTGCGGACGCCGCTCCGGCTCGGCTCGTTCGCGTCCGGCGAGCTGCACGTCGCCCTGTCCGAGTGGCAGGCGCTCGCCTTCCCCTACGCGATCGCGACCGCCGCCGGGGCCGCCGGGGGGCTCCGGTCCGCGCTCGATGCGGGGGCCCCGGTCGACCGAGCGCTCGCGCGGGTCGAGGCCGCGGCGTCCGGTGGGTGGCGCATGTTCGTGGTGGCCGCGGGGCTCTCCCTCGCGGGCCTCTTCCTCGCCGGCGTGGTGCAGCCGGACGGACCGGCCGCGTTGCTGACGCCCTCGACGGCCCGGTACTTCCGGACCGTGTTCGTCCGGCCGGCGCCGGGGTTCGTCGGCCTGGGACATCACCTCGCCCTCGCGCCGAACGAGGCGATGTGGACGCTCGTCCCGGCGATGGGCGGGTGCGACGGCGTCCGCGGGAGCGAGAGCGGCGACTTCCTCTGCTATGCGCGGTTCCCGAGGTCGGTCGGGACGCCCCAGCCGCTCGGGCCGGGCGTCGGCGTCCCGCTCGGCGGGGCGACCTTCGGAGCGGCGCCCCCGGGCTACCTCTTGTTCCTGCTGGTGCCGGCCGCGGCAGCCGTCCTCGGGGGTCGGCGAGCCGCCGACCGGCTCGGTGC
>JBOGVL010000129.1:0-7932 GCA_050692535.1 Actinomycetota bacterium
GGCCCGCGGGTTCGCGGCGCACAACCTGCAGCGCGGGCTCGAGGAGTGGGAGGCCGAGGGACGCCCGCTCATCACGCCGGACGGCGACCCCGGCCGCGTCGCCTGAGGCTTCCGCTCCGTCTCGCCCGGCCGCGCTAGCCTGAACGCACATCCATGGCCGACGTCGAGGCCGCCCGCCGAGCGCTCGAGGAGGCCCTCGGCACCGCCGAGGTCCTCTCCGATCCACTCGCCCTGCGCCTGTATGCGCGCGACGCGTCCCTCGTCGAGGGGGGGTGCGCGCTCGTCGCGTTCCCCCGGCGGACCGAGGACGTCGTCGCGTGCGTCCGGGTCGCGGCGGACCACGGGCTGCCGGTCGTCCCGCGCGGCTCGGGCACCGGACTCGCCGGCGGTTCCACCCCCATCGGCGACGCGCTGGTCGTCGTCACGTCGAAGATGACGAGGATCCTCGAGGTGCGTCCGGCGGACCGGCTCGCGTGGGTGGAGCCCGGACTGCCCAACCTGGACCTCGCGAACGCGCTCCGTCCGTTCGGCTTCACGTACGCACCGGATCCGTCCTCCCAACAGACGTCCTCGATCGGCGGCAACGTCAACACCAACGCCGGCGGGCCCCACTGCCTCGCCTACGGCGTGACCTCGAACCACGTGTTGGCGCTCGACGTCGTCCTGCCCGACGTTTCGGTCGTGCGACTCGGGTCCGAGGCGCCGGAGGCGGCCGGCTACGACCTGCGCGCCGCGATGGTCGGCAGCGAGGGCACGTTGGGCGTCGTCGTCGCCGTCTGCGTTCGGCTCACCCCGCTTCCGCCGGAAGTCCGCACGATGCTGTTCGACTTCTCGACGGTCTCCGACTGCGCCGCAACCGTCTCGGAGATCATCGCGAGCGGCGTCGTCCCCGCCGCCATGGAGATGATGGATCACGGGATCGTCGTCGCCGCCGAGAGCTTCGCGCACGCGGGGTATCCGACCGACGCGGCGGCGATCATGATCGTCGAGGTCGACGGCACGCCCGCCTCGGTGGCCGCGCAGACGCGCGTCGTCGAGGCGGCCGCGCGCGCCAACCGCACGCGGTCGATCCGCGTCGCCGCGGACGAGGCCGAGCGAGCGCTGATCTGGAAGGGACGCAAGTCTGCGTTCGGCGCGGTGGCGCAGATCGCGCCGCACTACCACCTCCACGACTGCGTGGTGCCGCGTTCCCGGCTCGTCGAGGTGCTGGACGGCGTGTACGCGATCGCCGACCGGCACGAGCTGATCGTGACGAACGTCTTCCACGCGGGCGATGGGAACCTGCACCCGCTCCTGTCGTTCGACCGGCGCGTGCCGGGGACGCTCGAGCGCGTGCTGCGAGCGAGCGAGGAGATCGTCCGCCTGTGCGTGGACGCCGGCGGTGCGCTCTCGGGCGAGCACGGGATCGGCCTGGAGAAGCGCGACTTCATGCCGCTGGTGTTCTCGGCCGAGGACCTGGGCGCGCAGGCGTGCCTGCGGTCGGCATTCGATCCCGAGGGCCGGATGAACCCGTTGAAGGTGCTGCCCGACGGAGCGCGCTGCGGCGACTTCGCGATGGCCCGAGGCACGGACGCAGCGCGGGCCGCCGCCGACCTCCCGGAGGGCGCGTGGATCTGATCCATCCGGAGACCAGGGCCGAGGTTGCGGAGGCGATGCGAAGCGCGAACGCCGACGGCCGGCGGCTGCTCGTCGTCGGCGGGCGGCGGCACGTGGACAAGGGCAACCCGACCGAGCTCGACGCCGAGCTGTGGACCACGCAGCTCGACCGGGTGATCTCGCACGAGCCTGCCGAGATGATCGCCGTCGTCGAGGCGGGGATCCGGCTCGGGGAGCTGCGGCGACGCCTGGCGGAGGGCGGCCAGGAGTGGCCGGCCGACGCCCCCGACGACGCGACCGTCGGGGGGGTGATCGCGAGCGCCACCACGAGCTCGCGCCGGCTGAAGGTGGGCGCGCTGCGAGACACCGTGCTCGAGGCCGAGGTCGTGACCGGCGACGGGCGGTTCGTCCGGAGCGGCGCGCGGACCGTGAAGAACGTCACCGGCTACGACCTCCACAAGCTCGTCGCGGGGTCGCTCGGCACCCTCGCGGTGATCGTCCAGGTCGCGCTCAAGGTGCGTCCGCTCCCGCAGGCGCGGCGGACCGTTCGATCCGCCGGATCGCTCGAGGTCGCGGCCGGGATCCTCGGGACGGTGCCGGCGGCCGCGGCCGTGCTCGCCATGCCCGGCCGCATCGAGCTGCGGCTCGAGGGCTGGCCCGAGGAGGTCGAGGAGCAGACCCTGGCCGCGGCTGCGGTGGCGGACCCGGTCGAGACGCTCGACGATGCTCCCTTCCCGCCCGCCGGCCCGTGGGAGTCCTCGGACGTCGTCGCGGAGGTCGCCGTCCCGCCGTCGAAGCTGACCGACGTCGTCGAAGGGGACTCGTGGGGGGCGCTCGTCGGAGTCGGGATCGCGTGGGTCGGGCTCGAGTCGGCCGACGGCCCGCTCGAGGCGCTCCGCGAGCGGGCCCACACCGCCGGTGGGATCGCCCCGGTGGTGCGGGGCCCGGGCGGGCTCGGCCCGGCGGAAGTGGCGGCCATCGAGGTCCACCGGCGCCTCAAGGACGCGTTCGACCCGAACGGCGTGCTGGCCCCCGGCCGGGGGTGGGGCGGGATCTAGCTCGATCGGGACGCGAGCGACCGCAGTCGCTCGGAGGCGGCCTCGAGGGTCTCGAGCCGCTTGCAGAACGCGAATCGGACGAGGCGTCGGCCGAGCTCGGGACGGGAGAAGAAGGACGAGCCGGGGACGACCGCGACCCCCTCGTGCTCCACGAGGTGGCGCGCCGTCTCGACGTCGCTCCCGAGGCCGAGGTGCGAGGCGTCGGCCATCACGTAGTACGCCCCCTGCGGCGGACTCGCCTCGAACCCGGTCTCCTCGAGGACGGCCAGCATCGTCGCCCTTCGCGCCTCGTAGTCCCGCCGCAGGTGCTCGTAGTACACGTCCGGGAGTGCGAGGGCGTCCACGCCCGCCAGCTGCAACGGCGTCGCCGCCGCCACCGTGAGGAAGTCGTGCACGGACCGGATGCCGGCCATCAACGGGCGCGCCGCGACCGCCCACCCGACGCGCCAGCCGGTCACCGCATAGGTCTTGGAGAGCGCGCTGATCGTGATCGTCCGCCCTTCCATCCCCGGGATCGTCGCGACCGGCACGTGACGGAGCCCGTCGTAGGTGATGTGCTCGTAGATCTCGTCCGTGATCGCGATCGCGTCGTACCGCTCGCACAGCGCACCGATCGTCACCAGCTCGTCGCGCGAGAAGACCTTGCCCGTCGGGTTGTTGGGCGTGTTGAGGACGATCGCCCGCGTTCGATCCGTGAACGCCGCGCGGAGCTCGCCCTCGTCGAACGTCCAGTCGGGCGGGCGCAGCACGACGTGTCGCGGCGTCACGCCCGTAAGGATCGCGTCCGGGTTGTAGTTCTCGTAGAACGGCTCGAAGACCACGACCTCGTCACCGGGGTCGAGCGTCGCCAGCATCGCGGTGATCATCGCCTCCGTCGATCCGCACGTGACGCAGATCTCCGTCTCGGGGTCGGGACGCATCCCGTACCACCGCTCGTAGCATCGGGCGATCGCCTCGCGCAGCGGGCGCGTGCCGAACGTGATCGGATACTGGTTGTGATCCTCGGCGATCGCGCGCCGGGCGGCCTCCTTCACCTCGTCGGGCGCCGGGAAGTCGGGGAAGCCCTGTCCGAGATTGATGGCGCCGTGCAGATCGGCGAGCCGCGTCATCTCCCGGATCACCGACTCGGTGAACGAGCCGGCCTTCGCGGAGATCCTCAGGTCGCCCACGGTCGCGCGATGATAGCCGCGTCGTGCGTCGCGTGAGACCATCGCGAACGTGCTGATCGACCGCTCCCCCGGCGATCCCGACGTTCCCCTCGGGTCGGAGCTGCCCGAGGGCGCCCGGTTCATCGGACCGCTGCCGGGCGCCGAGCCCTCGTGGCCGATCCCCGGTCAGGCGCCGTCGGACGCCGACCTCTCCAGCTGCGTCGCGTGCGGCCTGTGCCTGCCGCACTGCCCGACCTATCGCCTGACGGGCGAGGAGTCGGCATCACCACGCGGGCGGATCGCGGCGATGCGCGCGGTGGACGAGGGGCGGGCGGAGGTCGACCCGACGTTCTCGCGATTCATGGATCTCTGCCTTTCCTGCCGAGCCTGTGAGGACGTCTGCCCGAGCCACGTGCCGTTCGGCCGGATGATGGAGCACGCGCGAGTGCAGACCGAGCCGCTGCGGACGCGGCGCGCGAGGGCGCTCCGCCGGGTCGGGCTCGACGTCGTGGTGCCGAGGAAGAAACTGCTCTGGCTCGCCGCGGCGCTGCAGCCGCTCGGCACCCGCTTCGTACCGAGGCGCGTTCGGAGGCTCGTGCCGAGACGTTCCGAGCTCTTCCGGCGGCTCCCACGGGTGACCGAGCCCGTGCGCGAGGTGAAGGGGACGGTCGCCCTGTTGAGCGGGTGCGTCCAGGATCGGTGGTATCGCGGCGTCAACCGCGCGACGATCCGGGTCCTCGCGAGGAACGGCTGGCGGGTCGTCGTCCCCAGGGCGCAGGGATGCTGCGGCGCGCTGAGCGCGCACTACGGACACCTCGAGACGGCGCGGCGCCTCGCCGAGCGCAACCTGCGCGCCTTCGAAGGCATCGACGTCGTGATCGCGAACGCGGCCGGCTGCGGAGCCCATCTGAAGGACGTGGGCGATCTTCTTGCAACGGAGGAGGCGCAGGCGTTCTCGTCGAACGTCCGCGACCTGATGGAGTTCCTCGCCAAGGAGGGCGTCGATCCACCGACGGCGAACAGCGGGGTCGGGCGCGTGGCCTACCACGACGCCTGTCACGCGCTCCGCGCGCAGCACATTCGCGAGCAGCCGCGGGCAGTCCTGCGCGCCATCCCGGGACTCGAGGTCGTCGACCTGCCCGGCGGCGACGTGTGCTGCGGCGCCGCCGGCCTCTACAACGTGCTCGAGCCCGAGATGTCGTCCGAGCTCCGCCGGGTGAAGACCGACGCGATCGCCGACGCCGGCGTCCAGGTCGTCGCGTCGGCGAACCCCGGCTGCACGATGCAGCTCGGGGCCGGGCTTCACGAGCGCGGCCTCCCCGTCCGTGTCCTGCACCCGGTCGAGCTGCTCGATCGGGCGTATGGGACGGGGGCCTAGCCCCCGACCGCCGAGCGCAACGCGGCCGCGTCGTCCGCGACGAAGACCAGCCGGGACTTGGTGGCGACGTAGCACGCGGCGAGGTTCACCCCGGCGTCGGCCGCCGACCGCGCCAGCTCGCCGAGCTTGCCCGGCCGGTCCTCGCCGGACACGTCGAGCACGACCGCCTCGCGCTCGCCGTCGACCGAGCAGCCTGCGGACTCGAGCGCCGATCGTGCGCCCGCCGCGTCCTCGACGAGCACGTGGATGTGTCCACTCCGGTGGCCGCCGAGCCCCGCGATGCCTTCGACGTTCACCCCGGCCGCGCCGAGCGCCTCCGCGGCCTTCGCCAGCCCCCCGGGCTCGTCGCTCACCGAGATCGACAGGTCCGTTGCCATGGCCCGCTCCTTTCCTCCACGGGCCACGGTCCTATCCCGGGCGGGCGCGCGGCGTCAAGCGGCTACCATCCGCCCGTGCGCGTCGCCGAGCGCTGGTTCGAGCACGAGACCGTCGACGAGGGCGTCGTCCGCATCACCGAGCCGCACGTCGATCCGTTCCTGCGGGCGAACATGTACCTGGTCCGCGGGCGCGATCGCGACCTCCTGGTGGACTCGGGCCTCGGCCTCGCCCCACTCCGGACCCAGCTCGCCGACCTGTTCGAGCGGCCGGTGGTGGCCGTCGCGACGCATTGTCACTTCGACCATGTGGGCGGCCTCCACGAGTTCGCTCAGGTCGTCGTCCATCGCGACGACGCCGAGGCCGTCGCGCGCGCCGCCGGCTTCGCGAGCCTTCGGATCGAGGACTATCCACCGGAGGAGCTCTCCGGCTACGAGCCGCCGCCCTCGCTCCTGACGGCGTTGCCGCGCGAGGGCTTCGATCCCGCCGGCTACCGGGTCGAGCCGGTGACGCCGACGCGCGTCGTAGACGAAGGAGATGAGATCGACCTCGGCGATCGACGGTTCCTCGTTGCGCACCTGCCCGGACACACGCCGGGCGAGATCGGCCTGTGGGAGGAGGCGAGCGCCACGCTGTTCTCCGGCGACTGCGTGTACGAGAGCGGCGTCCTGCTCGACGAGCTCCCCGAGTCCGACGTCGAGGACTACGTCAGCAGCATGCGCCGCCTGCGCGACCTGCCGGTTCGGATCGTGCACGGCGGCCACGACGACCCGTTCGGCCGCGAGCGGCTGCTCGAGCTCGTCGACGCGTACGTGGCGGCGCGCGCTCCCTGACGATTCCGTCAGACGACGGTCGCCCGGTACCGCACGATCCGCCCGTCGTCGACGGGCTCGCCCGAGCAGGCGAAGACCGAGCCGGTCCAGCACCGGTAGCCGGTGCCCGCGTTCGTGAGCACGAGCACCACGCGGGCAACCGTGCCGGCACCGAACGGGAGCGTCCGGCTGCCGTCGCCGGCCGCATCCAGCTCGACGTCGGTGAACCGCACCCGGCCGTCGAGGAAGAAGACGACGGCCGTGGCCGCCGAACCGGCGAAGGACTCGGGGGCGTCCACCGAGGCCCGGAGCCGCGATCGGCTCGCGAGGCCGGCGCCGGGCCGGAACTCGAGATACGAGCTCGTGAGGTGTCGTGACTCGACGTCCCACCACCCCGTGTCCGCCCGGCCGGCGGAGACCCGGAACCACCGGTCGATCGACGGGGTCGGGTAGGCCTCGCCCTCCTCGTAGAAGCGTTCGGGGGCGAGGTTGGCGGCGCCGAAGTCCGCGAACGCCTGCCGAAGCTCGAAGCCGCGTTCCCCGGCGGCCTGCTCGAGCGCCTGGATCGAGTAGGCGTCGGGGGCGCCGGCGCTGGCGTCCGCCAGCTCCCACGCCCGCCGGACGATCGAGGGATCGGGGACGCCGCCCGAACCCGCGTACTCGGACAGGAACCGGATGAAGATCCAGTTGCCGTAGAGCGAGAGCCGGCGGCGGTCCCCGTCGTCGACCGGCACCGCGCCACGGCGCATCGAGCTGGCGGCCAAATAGTCGCGGTTCTGGTTCACCGCGTCGAAGACCTCGTCCTCCATCCAGGTCGCGGTCGACTCCATGAACCAGACGTCCTCGAACACGTCGTAGCCGAACTGCACCAGGTGGAAGAACTCGTGCGGGGCCGTCGCCTGCAGGCCGGCCACGCCCGACACGCCGGGGAACTGGCCCGCCTTGAAGTCGTTGTCGAGCACGCAGTAGCCCGAGACGTCGTGGGACGCCAGGACGCCGCCCAGGAGTCCCGGGTCGTCGGTCGCGCAGTAGCCGAACAGTCCGTCGGCGCCGACGTCCGCCAGGTACACGTCCACCCTCCCGTCGGGCCCGTGGTCGTCGGAACCCAGATCCGATTTCGGCGGGCGATAGCCGTAGTCCACGATCTCCGTCTCCCAGGACCGCTCCAGCGTCGCGGCGTTCACCTCGACCCAGTCGGGGATCCCGTCCCCGCCCGCGTCCGCCAGGGGCGGAGCGTCCGAGGTGGTCTCGACCCAGTGGAGGCAGAAGTGCGTGGAGCAGGCGACCTCGCTCGGGGTCGAGTAGCCGCGAGCGCCGGCGGCTCCCGCGGTCGGCCGGGCCAGGATGGCGAGCGCCCGCCCCCGTTCCGGCCCGCCGAGCTCGGCGACGCCCACCGCCAGATCCCGGAGCACGTGCGTGGCGGCTCGCGGGTCCGTGCCGCCGACCTCCGGATGAGGGGCACCGGAGGTGAACAGCAGCCTGGCCCGGTCCAGCGCGTCCTCGGCCACCGCCCGTCGTCCCGCGGCCGACGCCGCGGAAGCCCCGTCCGCCGGACGGGGGATGGC
>JBOGVL010000130.1:0-7861 GCA_050692535.1 Actinomycetota bacterium
GGGCTGCCCGGTGGACGACGAGGCGTTCTGCGCCCGGGCGGCCGAGGCGGCCAGAGCGCTCGTCGCCGGCGACGCGGCCGCCCTGCTCGAGCTCAGCCGGCCCGAACGGTTCGAGTGCACCGACGTCGACGTGGAGTTCTTCCCCGCCTGCGAGACGAGCTCCGTGCTCGAGGGCTACCCGCTCACCGACGCGAGGTTCGCCATCGAGGTGCTCGACCGGAGCGCGTACCGAAGGCAGCTCGACGCGATCCTGAGTTCGATCGAAGCGTCGTACTCGGACGAGCAGGGGGACGGGTCGCCGACCATCCTCGGCGTCGGCACGTGCGGGCCGCCCGATCCGGAACGACGCTCGTACCACCTCGTCTGGACCGCGGCCGCGAGCGAGGGCGGCAGTGAGCCGGAGCGGCTGCTCGGCTCCTTCGAGTTCACGTACGACCACGACTGGGCGATCGCGTTGTGGTTCCTCGACACCGTCGACGGCTGGGGGCAGGTGTACACGGACCCCTTCGCGGAGATCGGCTGCGCGGGCGCGGCCGATCCATGGCTCCGATAGGCGCCCCTGTCCCGATGTGTGTGGGCACACCCGTCACCGATGTCCCCCGCTTTCCCTACGACGCCGTTCGGAGTATCTTCGCGCACGTGTTCGGCTGGCGAGTTCCCTCCGGTCTTGCCCGAGCCGTCGCTGTCCTCGTGCTCTTGGCCTCCCTCCTCGGGGCACCCGGGCCAGCGGCGGAGGCGGCCTTCGCTCAGGGTATCGACGCGGGCGCCGCCGCCCCATACACGGACCTCTCCGGCAACCCCTGGGCGGCCGACCAGGCCTACGCGCCCGGCGGCTTCGGGTTCGTCGGAGGCTCCACGTTCAGCACCACGGCTGAGATCGGTGGCACGGGCGACGACCCGCTCTACCGAACCTACCGATCTGCCCCCTCGTTCGAGTACCGATTGGATCTCGCGAGCGAGACGTACTCGGTGCTCCTTCGGTTCGCCGAGATCGATTCGCGGTTCTTCGCGGTTGGCCGACGGGTCTTCAACGTCGCCATCGAGGGCGTCCAGGTGCTCTCGGGCTTCGACATCTTCGCCACGGCCGGCGCCAACGCGGCGCTGGATCGGACGTTTGAGGTCGCCGTGACCGACGGAACGATGAACATCGTCTTCTCGCGCACCCAGGGCCGGGCCGTGGTGAACGCGATCGCAGTCGAGTCGGCGACCTCGACGCCGGACTTCACCTTCGCGGCAAGCCCTGCGACGGTGACGACCGCGCCGGGCGGCACGGCGACGTTCACCGCCGAGGTGGCGTTCGTGAATGGCTTCACCAGCACGAACACCGACCTCTGGGTGACGGGGCTGCCGGCCGGGGCGACGGGGGTCTATGCCCCCGACCCGTTGACCCATGAAGGGATGAGCCAGCTCACGATCACCAGCACCGCCACCATCCCTACCGGCACCTACCCACTCGTCCTGGGCGCGACGGCCGAGGGGATCACGCATTCCCAGGACGTCACGCTGGTGGTCAGCTCCACGCCCGACTTCTCGATCGCGATCTCGCCGACGACCCAAAGCATTGCATCCGGTGGATCGGGCGCGTATCAGGTGACCCTGACCGCGCTGAACGGCTTCCGGCGAATCGTTACGCTGTCGGTTTCCGGCCTCCCGCCCGGAGCCGCCGCGTCCTTCTCCCCGAACTCGGTCCGCCCACCGGCCACGTCGACGATGACGATCACGGCGAACCCGGGCGTCGCCGAGGCCGAGTACCCCCTCGTCGTGACCGGGACCAGCGGCCCCCGTTCGCGCAGCGTTCCGGCGTCGTTGCTCGTCAGCGGCTCGGTCGAGGCGTGGAGGACCGCCATAGCCGGATCGACGGGCGTGGCGAACAACAGCCTCATCATGGGACCGGGTCGGAGCGACGGCGTGAACCGCATCTACGCGGGGACGGTCAACACCGGCCGCGTCATGGAGCTGTCCTGGAACGGCACGTCCTGGGCGTCTCCCGTCGATGTCGGCGGTTCACCGGCCGGGCTGGAGATCCACAACCTGGGGATGGGGCCGGGTCGCAACGATGGCCGGACCCGCATCTACGCGTGCAGCCTCGACGAGAACCTCTACGAGCTCACCTACGTCGGGCCGGGATGGACCCAGGCGACGGTGGGGGCTCCGGACGGCGTCTGCACACACGCGGTCGTCGGGGACGGACGGAACGACGGCGTGAACCGGCTCTACGCCACACGCGGGCAGGTGGTGTGGGAGTACACATGGAACGGCGGTGGCTGGGACGCGGTACAGGTCGGGTCGGTCTCGGGGGGGATCGTGCACGGTATCGATCTCGGCCCGGGCCGAGGCGGCAGCGAGAACCACGTCTACATCGCGTCCAGCGCCCGGGGCACGTTCGAGGCGACCTTCTCCGGCGGCACCTGGTCGATGACCTCGATGGGAGACGATCGAGACGTCCGAAACGTGGCGATGGGCCCGGGCCGAGACGACGGGGTCATGCGCGTCTACGCCGGCGTCTCATCGGGAGAGATCCGCGAGTTCACGTGGAACGGCTCCTCGTGGAGCATGGTTCCCATCGACACCGGCATCGCAGACGTGTTGGTCCACGCCTATGTGGTGGCCGGGCGCAACGACGGCGTGATGCGCCTGTACGGCGCCGCCGGGGACGGGAGCGCGTACGAGTTCACCTGGGACGGCTCCGGCTGGACCAGGCTCGAGATGGGCGGCGGATCGGCGTACATGTACGGCTTCGCTCCAGGAGGTCGGCCGGGCGACGCGCTGAATCGACTCTTCGGCGCCGCCTTCGACGGCGGCGTCTACGAGTTCACCTGGAACTAACGCCCGGAGCCGGCGGTCGGATTCGAAACCAACGACCTGCTGTTGACAGGTCACGATCGGACCATACCGAGCCGAGAGCGGTCTAGCTGCGCGAGGTTCAGCTCGAGGAGACGATTGAGGAGCTCATCCTCGCCGATGTCGCCCGGCCGTCCGTAGGCGTTGAGAACGATCGGCCCAGCCTCAGCGATACGGCTCGTAGTGGACGTACACCACGCCCGTGTCGTAGGTCCGCACGTTCACGCGTTTGAACCTCGCGTAGCCGTGAAGGCTGGGGAACAGCGGTCGCCCGCCTCCGACCAGCGTCGGGCAGAGCTGGAAGTGATACTCGTCGATCAGATCGGCTGCGATGAGGTTCTGGGCCAGGGAGAGGCTCCCCCACACGACCATGTGCTTCCCATCTGGTGCTTTCAAGCGTTCGATCTCGGTCACGGCGTCGCCGTGAACGACCCGAGCCGGAGGCCACGCTCCCCAAGGCGCCTCGTCCAGCGTATTGGAGAAGACGAGCTTGGGCAGCGCATTCAGCCGGTCGGCGATGATCTCCTTGTCCGTCGTCGCCGTTGGCCAGAAGTCCACGAAGAGCTCATAGGTCCGTCGGCCCAAGAGGATTGTGTCAACGGTCTCGAGGAACTCGAGCTGGTCCCGGTCTGAATACTGGTCTATCTCGCTTTCGGGGAAGAAGTCCAGCGTTCCCTCTTTGTCTACGGCGTAGCCATCGAGCGACAACCATTCCTCCAGGATCAACCTTCTCATCGGTGATCGCCTCCCCTGACGAGAGCGGTTCGCGTCCCGCCATCTGGGTACGCCCGCGAACTCTTGTCCGGGAACGAATGATGCTCGTGGGCCACGACCCAGCGTCCCTCGTCCCTCCGTAGTCCGATGGTCAGGCGCAACCGGTTGTCGAGTCCCTCCGCCCCTCGCCTCGGTCCCACAACGCAACAGAGCCCACGCGTACGCCACGTCCTCCCCCGCCGTGACGACCAACTCGACGATGTCGAATGACGCTCCGAACTTGAGCCATCCGAAGAACGGCGGCCATGTCTCACGATACGCATCGATACCCCGCACGCCGTTGTCCGGCGGTGGCACATCGAACATCACGCCTCACGCAGCCTCTCGGGGCTGGTAGTGGAGCGCGACCGTTCCGGACTTGAACGTCTTCGATTCCAGCAGCCCGAGCGTATTCACGCCCATGTGGTCGAAGATGTACGGGCCTTCGGCGAAGGTAAACGGATAGAGGAGGATGCGGACCTCATCGACCAGGCTGGCCTTCAGCATCGTTGCCGTGAGTTGCCCCACCCCGTACTGCAACAAGCTCCTGCCTGGCTGTTGCTTGAGCTTCCTGATCTCCTCGGCAACGTCTCCCTTGATGAGCGTCGCATTTCAGTCAAGCGGCTCTCGCAGGGTTCGTGATGCCACGTACTTGGGCAAGCTGTTGATCCTGTCGGCGTCCGGGCCTTGCCTCGTTGGCCAGATGTCGGCGAATCCCTGATACGTCTTCTTCCCCATCAGAAGCGCGTCCGGCGTGAACAGGAGTTCGTTGAGGTATTCCTGTACATCCTCGCTTTGGAACTCGAAGAGCTTCGTCCAGAAGTCCATGCTCTCCGAGCCCATCGCTCCGTTGATCGACGCTTCGACTTCCACGATGACCCTTCTCATGTCGCGTCTCCCTTCATCTGGGACGCTCCGGGACGAGGCCGCCATGTTCGTTCGGACCGGCCAGGTGGCCGAGACTCATCGGTGGTGGGGTGGGCGGCGCCGGCGCGAGCAGGGCTTGACGATCGCAGTTCGAGGCGCACGAGAGCGAGCGGCTTCACCGGTGAGACGCTTGGGGCCACAGATGTTGACGAACGGCGACATCGGCGACCTGCTCTGGCACGCCAGCCGAGAGGAGACCGACCACCGCAGGCGCGCCCTGGAGCGAGCCTCACGGGCCTCGCGGTTCTGGCCGGAGGAGGCCAACCACATGGCCGCCGGCGGCCGCCGACTGACGGAGCTTCGCGCCGTCGGCCCATGGATCGCGGCGCAGATCGAGACCTGGCTCGAGGAGCCCCCGCCCGTCCCGGAGGCGGATGAGACACGGCGAGGATTCCTTACCTACGCCGAGGTGCGTTCGACGTTGGACGCCGACCCGGCGTGGGAATCCCTCCCCCGCGCGGACTTGCAGATGCACACGACGTACAGCGACGGCGCGTTGTCGCTCGAGGACATGGTCGGGGCCGCGCGGGCGCTCGGCCGGTCTTTCGTCGCGGTGACCGACCATTCGCAGTCGTTGCAGATCGCGAACGGTATGACACCGGAGCGGCTCGCCGTCCAGCGCCGTGCCATTGAGGAGCTCGATGCGGCGTTCGCGAGCGCGGGAGACGACTTCCGGATCCTCCGCTCGATGGAGGTGGACGTCTTCCCCGATGGCACGATGGACATGGACGACGAGTCGTTGTCGACGCTGGATCTGGTGCTCGGCGCGTTCCACTCGAAGCTCCGCTCCACCGTCGACGAGACCGAGCGATACCTGGCCGCCCTGCGACAGCCACGTCTCCACGTGCTCGCGCACCCGAAGGCGCGAATGTACGGAAGACGCGTGGGGCTCGTCGCCGATTGGCGCCGCGTCTTCGCCGAGGCCGCACGGCTGGGCAAAGCCGTGGAGCTGGACGCCACGGTGTGGCGCCAAGACCTGAACGTGGCGCTTGCGACGCTCGCCCGCGAGGAGGGCGTGCGGTGGTTCTCGATCGGAAGCGATGCACACAGCGAGCTCGAGCTGGAGTTTCTGTCGTTCGGCATGGCGACCGCAGCCCTCGCCGGCATCGAACGAGACCGCATCTTGAACTACCGATCGATCGACTTCGTGCGGTCGTGGGCGCGCGAGCTCGGCGAGGGAGCACGGACCGAGCACGAACCATGATCGACGATCCTGGCGCGCCGGGTACACGCTCAGCGGCCTCGAACTCGTGCCCGAGCGATGAAGTCGTTCGCGAGCTTCGGTGATGCGCAGGCCAACCAGCCGTCGACGAGCGCTTCCCTCAGCGCTTGCCTCGAGACCTTCCGCAGGTGGATCAAGATGGCCGGATACCCGTCGAAGTGGGGGATCGTGAAGAAGGCCGCAGGCTCCCCCGCGAGCACCGCCTCCTTCTCGACGAGATCCTCGACGCGAACCGCAAGGATGGGCCCATCAGGTGGGGTCACCTCACCGAAGCGTCGGATGTCGGCCTTGCTGAACGGCCGCTCCCAGGCGAATGCCTTCCCGGCGACGCTCCACGTGCCGTTGCCGTGTCGCTCAGACTCGGTGACCTCCGGCAAGCCGGATGCGATGCGGGCTACGTCGCCGAGCGTCACCGGACGAGGGGTCACGCCACCGAACGACGCGGTACTCGAGATGCGCCGCGCCGTCGGTCTGACTGAGCCCGGTCTGTTCCAGCCCGATTCGCTGCGGGATGGTCGAACAGCCCACGGCCGAGTCGCTCGTCCTCGGCTTCGACCCACTCGCCTGACTGGTCAAAGGTCGACGCAACCAGCCGCCCGTTCGGCCCGATCATCAGATGCACGGCGCGATAGTAGGGCGCGTCGCCGACCTGAACCCCACTCTCTGTGGCCTCAACGTGCCCTGTCACGTCTCGCGCCGTGGGTACAGTCGTGCTCCAAGGGCCGTGACCAGCGGTTTGATCGAGCCGGCGGTCGGATTCGAACCGACGACCTGCTGTTTACAAGACAGCTGCTCTGCCCCTGAGCTACGCCGGCGCTCGAGCGAGTCTACGCCGGGCAAGGGGCGTTCCCTCCGTGATCGGGTGGCTCGCTCGACGGCGTCGTCGCCGGCGCTAGGACACCGGCCTCCGAATGTGAACAGGCCGGGAACGGATCCACGAGGCCCTGGATGCGGCCTCGGCGGCGCGGGTAGGGTCGGCCGGTTCATCCTCGGAAGGAGCGTTCATGCAGCCGGATCCGAGGGAGCTCCGCGAGCTCCCGCTCTTCGCCGCCTTGAAGGACGACGACCTCGGCGAGCTCTCGCGTTCGATGGAAACTCGGGCCGTGGACGAAGGCGAGCGGATCACTCCGCAAGGAGCGTCCGGGTACAGCTTCTTCGTCATCCAGGAGGGCACCGCGCAGGTGATCAGGGACGGGCTGGCGGTTCGGACGCTCGGCCCCGGAGACTTCTTCGGCGAGATCGCGATCATGGACGGAGGGCGCAGGACGGCCGACGTGGTGGCGACCTCCGACATGAAGCTCGTGGTCATGTTCGGAACGGCGTTCCGCGAGATGGAGGCTCGAATGCCCGACGTGGCGGAGCAACTCCGAGCGGCCGTCCGTGAGCGACTCGGCGACTCCTAGTCGCGCGGGCCTGGTTTCCGGGCCGGACCACGACGCGAGGGAAGCACGAACGCGTAGAGGACGGCCGCGAGCGAAGCCGACGCGTTGAGCGAGCCCATCCTCCCCCGCATCGGCAACGAGACGAGCACGTCGCAGGTCTCCCTGGTGAGGCGCGCCATCCCCTCGCCCTCGGAGCCGAGGACGAGGGCGAGCCTTCCCTCCGGCGCGGGGGCGTCGTAGATGCTCGCCGGCGCCCGCTCGTCGAGCCCGGCGATCGTGAACCCGGCGTCCTTGAGACGGCCGAGCGCTCGGGCGATGTTCGCGACGCGCGCCTGCGGCAGATGCAGCAGCGCCCCGGCCGAGGCCGCGATCGCCACGGGCGTCACGCCGGCGGCGCGCCGGGTGCGCGAGACGAGCATCTCGACGCCGGCGGCCTCCGCCGACCTGGCCGCGGCGCCGAGGTTCTGGGGATCGGCGATCCCGTCCAGGACCACGACGATCGCGTCTTTGCCGAACGGCCACGTCGCGAGCTCGCGTTCGCCGATCGCGGCCGGGACCCGGACCCGGGCGGCGACGCCGTGGTGATCGTCGGCGACGTCGTCGAGCTCGGACCGGTCCACCTCTCGCAGATCGACGCCGGATCGAACCGACGCCGCGACGACGTCGCGGAGGGCGGGCGTCGAGCGCGAACCGCGCGCGACGAGGACCTGCGAGGCGAGGCCGGCGCGGACCGCCT
>JBOGVL010000131.1:0-7755 GCA_050692535.1 Actinomycetota bacterium
CGGGAGCGTGGTCGGGATGGTGGTGCGTGAGCAGGATCACCGCCACGCGCCCCGCGGCGAGTTCGACCTCCCGGAGGTGACCGTCGTGCTCCGGTCCGGGATCGATCACGATCGCCGGTGACTCGCCGACGACGTACGTGTTGGTGCCCTCGAGCTCGCGAACGCCGGCGTTGGGCGCAAGCACGCGGACGACGCGCATCAGGGTTCCTCCTGCCAGAACGTGGAGCGGGGAAGGTGCGCGAGCTCGTCCGGATCGGGCTCGCGTGTGTCCACGTGGAGCGCGAGCAGCTCGGCCACCGTCACACACGGTGCGATGACCCGAACGGTGAAGTACGTCGGCCAGTAGAGCTTGCGGCGTTCGGCCCGCCACTCCTCCAGGAGATGGCGCGGGGACTGCCACCAGGCGTCCGACGTCTCGCCGCCGTCGGGCACCAGCGTCAGCCCCGGCGGAGCCTCGACGGCGAAGTAGCGAGCGTCGAACCGGACCGGGATCCTGGGCGGCGCCACCCAGTGCGCGACCTCGAGCAGCTGCTCTGGCGCCGGGGGCGACGCCGAGATCGAGTCCAGCGCAACCCCGTCGGCCTCGGAGAGCCCGGCCGACGTCAGCGCCAGGCCGACCTCCTCGAGCAGCTCTCGCACCGCGCACGCGCGGGCGGCCTCCTCGCCGGTCCCGAACCACCGCTCGGCGAGCTCCACGTCCCCGGGGTCGGTCGAGCCGCCCGGGAACGCGACGTAGCCGGGCAGGAACCGGCTGCCCCCGCCGCGCTCGAGCACGAGCACCTCGAGCCCGTCCACGCCGTCGCGCCCCGCGATCACCGAGGCCGCGCTACGGATCTCCTGGCTCACGCGGCGCATCCTCGCACGCGGCCCCCGGAGCGACACCCGCCCGTGCCCGGCGGGGCCCCGGCCGCGTTCGCCGCGCCCTACGCTGTCCCGCATGAGCGAACGGGTCGCGGAGCGGATCCGCGTTGCGATCCGCGAGCGCGGTCCGATCACATTCGACGAGTACCTGCGCGAGGCGCTGTACGGCCAGGGCGGGTTCTACGAAGGAACCCCCATCGGCGCTCGGGGCCACTTCGTGACCGCCCCGCACGTGCACCCGATCTTCTCGCGGCTCGTCGGCTCGGCGGTCGAAGGACTCTGGGAATGCCTCGAGCGGCCGCTCCCCCTCCGATTGTTCGAGGTCGGGGCCGGCGACGGCACGATGGGTCGCGAGCTCGTTGACGGGTTCGGTCGCGCCGGGATCGAGCTCGAGTACACCGCGGTCGAGACGAGCCCGGGGGCTCGCGCCGCGCTCGCCGGCGTCACCCCGCGCGTCGTCGAGCGGCTCGCGGACGCCGGGCGGGCGGACGCCGTGATCGTCGTCGCCAACGAGCTGCTCGACAACCTGCCGTTCCGTCGTGTTCGGGGGCGAGGCGGACGGGTCGTCGAGATCCGGGTCGGCCTGGACGGCGAGCGCCTCGTCGAGATCGAGGCGCCGTGCGAACCCGGCCTCGAACCCCCCTCGCTTGCCGACGGCGAAGAGGCAACGGTGCCGACGGGCGCGCTCGCCTTCATCGAGGAGCTCGCCGCCTGGATGACGACCGGGTACGCGCTGCTCATCGACTACGGATCCGAGACGGGTCCCGCGGGCGAGGTCCACGCGTACCGCGACCATCGAGTCCTCGAGGACGTGCTCGACGATCCGGGGTCCGCCGATGTCACCGCGGGGGTCGACCTCGGCGCCCTCGCCGGCCGGGCGATCTCCCACCGCCTCCAGGCGTTCGCGCCCGTGTCGCAGTCCTCGGCGCTGGTCGCGCTCGGGCTCGAGGACTGGTTGCGGGCGGAGCTCACCCGTCAGGGCGACGAGGTGAGCGCCGTCCAGGGGGCGGAGGCCGTCCGCACGTGGGAGGGTCGAAACCGCGCGAGGCTCCTCGCGGACCCCGCGGGACTCGGGGGCCTGCGGTGGCTCGTGCTCGCGACGAGCGGACTGCCCGAGCCGGGCTGGCTCGTCCGAGCGCGTGACCCGAGGTCCGGGCCGTTGCGTTGACCGCGTCTCCGAGCCCGGGATAGGGTCGGCGCCCGCGGACAGGAGCGCCGATGCGAACCCGCCGAACGCCGTTCTTCGTTCTCGCTCTGCTCGTCACGCTGGCGCTGATCGCCTCGGCGTGCACCGCGGAGGGACCCGGCTCGTCCGGGCGCGCCCGCGAGTCCGAGGAGGCCGGCGAGGGGCTCGCAGAAGAGATCGCGGAGCAGGTGGAGAGTACGGAGCAGCGGCTCGAGGCGCTCGAGGCGGCTCGCGTGGCGGGAACGCTCGGCGTGATCGAGCGGATCGTCAACGCGCCGGCGCCCGGCTGGGCCGGCGAACGACTGGTGCACGAGACGGGCGATGACTGGGAGCCGGCGATCGCCGCCGACCGGAATCGTCCGTTCGTCTACGTCCTCCACAACCGCTATGGGGGCGAGCCCGCGTGCAATCGCAAGTGCCCGGACCCGTCGATGATCCTGCATGTCTCCAGGGACGGCGGGAAGAACTGGCGACCCGAGCAGTACCTGTGCGTCTGCAAGGGCGTCGGTGGGCAATACGACCCGCTGCTCGAGGTCGTCCCGGACACCGGCGACGTTTACGCCGTGTGGATGAACGCCTACCAGATCCACTTCTCGAGCTCCACCGACCACGGGAAGACCTGGTCGGATCCGGTCCACGTCCATCCCGACGTCAACTGGGGCGACAAGCCGAACATGGCGGTGAGCCCCGACGGCCGAGACGTCTATGTGCTGTTCAACGGGCCGACAGCGGGCGACGTCCACGCCGCCGTCTCGCACGATGCCGGCGCCACGTGGTCGACGACGCGCCAGACCATCAGCGCGCGCTACTACTTCGATTACGGCGGGGTGGTCCTCCCCGACGGACGCGTCGTGTTCTCGCACATCAGCTTCCTCTACACCGGCGAGGGCGGCGCGCCCGAGGGGCCGCTCCAGGTCGAGCTGTTCGCGTCCGAGGACGGCGGCGCCACCTGGACCGTGCTGGTGGTCGATCAGCTCGAGGTGGGCACGGAGTGCTCGTCACGCTCGTGCTACGAGGACTACTACGACAGCGGACCGGTGCTCGCGATGGACGACGACGGCGACCTCGTCATCGTCTACAACGGCGCCGCCGAGGCGCTCGGCCCGCGGACGGTCTACGCGAGGTCGTCGACCGACGGCGGGCTCACGTGGAGCGATCGCGTTCCGATCTCCGAGGCGGGCGTCAACGCGGCCTTCCCGGCCGCGGTCGGCGCCGGCGACGACGAGGCCCGCCTCTGGTTCATGGACCAGCGGACCGGCCGCTGGAACGTCTGGTACACGACGTCGAGCGATCTCGGCGAGACGTGGAGCACCCCCGTGAGGCTCTCGGACGCCAGGTCCGGCACGGCGTACAAGAACCGGAAGGGATTCACCGAGGCGTACGGCGACTACGGCGAGATCGCCGTCACGAGCGCCGGGAAGACCGTCGCCGTCTGGGGAGCGGGCCCGAGCTACTACGGACCCGGCGGGGTCTGGTTCAACCGCGAGCGGTAGGGCCTCTGTTCTTCGGTCCCGGACGCGCCGCCGGGCGCTTCCCGGGCTTGCGCGAGCTCTGCTCGTCCAGGAACCGTTCCACGAGACCCCGCACCACGCTCGCCATCGAGAACCCCTGGTCCGTCGACCAGCGCCGGAGCCGTTCGTGGAGCTCGGGCGGCAGCCGAACCGGCAGCATCGCGGTCTGACCCGACGCACCCGCGCCCGGCGGCAGCAGCATCGACGGCGGCTGGGAGAGCATCAGGACGTCGGGCGGCGTCGGGGTCGGGGGCCGGGTGAATGGGACCGGCTCCGACAGCGCCTCGCGGAACAGCGCCGTGAACACCTGATCCTGCTCCCGCTGCGGAAGCGTTCGCACCGCCTTCAGCAGCAGCTTCGCGACACGGTCGTCCATCGGGTCCTCCCAAGCGATATCGCGATATCGGTTGCGATATCGTGCCCCTCGGTGAAGAAACGCGCAAGCGCGTTCGCAGGGCGGGCTAGCGGTCGACGTCGCCGACGACGAAGAAGACCGAGCCGAGGATCGCGATCAGGTCGGGGACGAGCGTTCCGGGCAGCATCGCCGGCAGGACCGAGACGTTGGAGAACGACGCCGTACGCATCTTCAGCCGGTACGGCTCGGGTCTGCCGTCGCCGACGAGGTAATAGCTCATCAGGCCGAGCGGATTCTCGGTCCGGACGTAGACCTCGCCCTCGAGCTTGAGGGTCTTGGGCAGCTTCGCCGCCCGGAACTCGCCGGGGGGAAGCCTGTCCATGCACTGCTCGATGATGTTGCAGGACTGGTGCATCCGCTGCAGGAGGACCCACAGCCGGTCGTAGGAGTCTCCGTAGCTGCCGATCGGCACGTCGAACTCGACCTCGTCGTACTTCTCGTACGGCTCGTCCTTGCGTGGGTCCATCGGCACGCCCGAGGCGTGCAGCACCGGCCCCGAGCAGCCGTAGCCGATCGCCACCTCGCTCGCGAGGACGCCGACTCCCCTGGTCCGCGCGAGCACGATCTCGTTGCCCATCACCAGGTTCTCGAAGTCCACCAGCCGCTTGCGGACGTGCGCGAGGACCTCGGCGGACTGCTTCAGCCAGCCGCGAGGCAGGTCGTCCTTCAGGCCGCCGGGCCGGATGAACGAGAAGTGCATCCGGCCGCCGGTCGCGGACTCCATCAACGCCTGGATCATCTCGCGCTCGATGAAGGCGTAGAAGATCGGCGTCATGGCGCCGAGCTCCAGCGGGTACGAGCCCATGAACATCCAGTGGCTGAGGACCCGGTTCCACTCGGCGAGCATCGTCCGGATCCAGCTCGCGCGCTCGGGGACCTCGATCCCCGCGAGCTTCTCCACCGCCAGCATGAAGCCGAGCTCGTTGTTGAACGCCGAGAGCCAGTCGTGCCGGTTCATCAGCACCATCGTCTGGCGCGCGTCGCGATGCTCGGCGAGCTTCTCGGCCGCGCGGTGCATGTAGCCGATCACCGGCTCGGCTCGCGTGATGACCTCGCCGTCCAGCTCGAGCACGAGCCGGAGCACCCCGTGGGTCGCGGGGTGCTGCGGTCCGATGTTGAGGATCATCTCCTCGGTCCGCAGGGCCCCGGGCGACACGACCTCGATGTCGATGCCGCCGCCGCGCACCATCCAGTGCTCGCCGGTGGCGCTGAAGTGGGCTCGCTCTTCCGTGTCCACGGAGCTCCATCCTACCCACGGCCGGCGGGAGGCCGCCGCGGCCGCCGAGCCGGCGGTCGAGCGGATACGCTGGCGTGACATGGCGCGCCTGGCTGCCGAACCCCGTCGCCGGATCCCGTCGGTCGACGCGCTGCTGCGGTCCGGACCCGGCCGACGGGCGAGCGCGACGTTCGGCCGCGCGCTGGTCAAGCGGACGGTGGCCCGGACGCTCGACGACGTCCGCGCCGCGGCCGCCCGGGGCGTCGCCCCGCCCGAGGACGACGAGATCCTCGCGCGCGCGATCGCGGCGGCCGCGTCGGCGGCCAACGGCCTGACGCCGGTCATCAACGCGACAGGCGTGGTGCTCCACACGGGGCTCGGGCGGGCGCCCCTCCCGCCGGCGGCGGCGAAGGCCGCCGCCCGGGCCGCCGTGGCCTACACCGACCTCGAGCTGGACCGCGAGACGGGCGGCCGCGGCCGGAGGAGCACCCGGGCGGAGCTGCTGGCGACCGCGCTGACCGGCGCCGAGGACGGACTGGTCGTCAACAACGGCGCGGCGGGCCTCCTGCTGGCGCTCGCGGCCCTGGCCCGGGGCAAGCAGGTGCTCGTCTCCCGAGGAGAGCTGATCGAGATCGGCGGTGAGTTCCGGATCCCCGACATCCTGGCCGCCTCCGGCGCCCGGCTCGTCGAGGTCGGCACGACGAACCGCACCCGCGTCTCCGACTTCCGCGCCGCGCTGTCGGACCGGACCGCCCTGATCCTGAAGGTGCATCCGAGCAACTACCGCGTCGTGGGGTTCACCGCCGAGCCGGCCGCGGCGGACCTGGCCGGCCTGGCGCGGAAGGCCGCGGTCCCGTTCCTGTACGACCTCGGGTCCGGGCTGCTCGACCGCGTGTCCGGCATCCCCGCCGACGAGCCCTCGGCCGCCGAGGCGCTCTCGAACGGCGCCGACCTGGTGGTGTTCTCGGGCGACAAGCTGCTCGGCGGGCCGCAGGCGGGGATCGTGCTCGGGCGGGCCGACCTCGTCGCACGGCTCCGGCGCCACCCGATCGCGCGCGCGGTGCGGGTCGACAAGATGCAGGTCGCCGCCCTCGAGAGCGTGCTCGCAGCGTACGCGACGGACCGTCGGGCCGAGCTCCCGACGTGGCGGATGCTGCGCGAGCCCGCCGAGGAGATCCGCCATCGCGCGGACCTGCTCGCGCGGGGCCTCGACGGCGAGCTCGGCGGCGCCCGCGTGATCGCCTGCGAGTCCGCCGTCGGGGGCGGGTCGCTGCCCGGGTACTCCGTCCCGTCCTTCGGCGTCGAGGTGCGGGCGCCGGATCCGAACGCGTTCGCCGCCCGGCTGCGAACCGGCTCGCCGCCCGTCTTCTGCCGGGTCACCGACCGGGGCGTGCTCTTCGACGTCCGGACGGTGAGCGGCGACGAGCTCCACGACCTCGAGCGCGCCATCCAGTACGCGCGCGAGGGCGACGACCTCGACGACGAGTGATCGCCCGCAACCTCCCCCCGCCCGCAGCGGAAGACGCACCGCTGCACGTGATCGCGACGGCCGGGCACGTCGACCATGGCAAGTCCAGCCTGATCCTGCGGCTCACGGGGATCGACCCCGACCGGCTCGAGGAGGAGAAGCGGCGGGGGCTCACGATCGACCTCGGATTCGCCTGGTGCACCCTGCCCTCGGGGCGCGAGATCGGGTTCGTCGACGTACCCGGGCACGAGCGCTTCGTGCGGACGATGCTCGCCGGCGTCGGCCCCGTCCGCCTCGTGCTGTTCGTCGTGGCCGCAGACGAGGGGTGGAAGCGCCAGTCGGAGGAGCACCTGGCGATCGTCGACGTGCTCGGGGTCGACGGCGCGGTCGTCGCGCTCACCAAGCTCGACCTCGTCGACGCCGGCCGCCTCTCGGCGGTCCGAGACGAGCTCCGCGATCGCCTCGGCAAGACGGCGCTCGCGGACGCGCCGCTCATCGCCTGCTCCTCGAGCACCGGCGAGGGGATGGAGGACCTCGTCGGCACTCTCGACGCGATGGTCGCCGCGGCCCCCCCGAGCCCCTCGGACGGCCGGCCCCGGCAGTTCGTCGACCGCGTGTTCACGATCGCGGGCGCCGGGACCGTCGTCACCGGCACGCTGACCGGCGGCCCACTCGCGTCCGGGGACGAGGTGCAGGCCTTCCCGTCGGGCGCCCGGGCGCGGATCCGGGCCCTGCAGACGCACAAGCGCGCCATCGAGGTCGCACGGCCGGTCTCCCGAGTCGCCGTGAACCTCGCCGGGGTCGAGCGAGCGCGGATCGATCGCGGCGACGTGATCGCGCGGCCGGGCGCCTGGCGACCGACGTCGGTCCTGGAGGCGAGGATCCGCCCGGTTCGGGGTCTCTCCCATCCCGTCGGCTCGCGGGGCGCGTTCACGTTCCACGCGGGCGCGGCCGAGCGCGGGGCGACCCTGCGGCTCTACGACGCGGCGGAGCTCCCGATCGAGGGCGCGTTCGCGCGGATCCGGCTGTCGTCGCCGATCGTCCTCGACGTCCACGACCGGTTCGTCCTGCGCGACTCCGGACGGCGCGAGACCGTCG
>JBOGVL010000132.1:0-7677 GCA_050692535.1 Actinomycetota bacterium
CCCCACGCCACAGGGCGGCGGCGCCGCTCATCTCCGTCGCGGACGCCGCTTCAGGTCGGCCAGGATCTCGCGGGCCGCGTTCGCGCCAGGGGCGCCGGTGATCCCGCCACCCGGGTGCGCGCCCGAGCCGCAGAGGTACAACCCGGGGACCCCGAACCGGTAGCGCGCGTGGCCGAACAGCGGCCGCCACACGAAGAACTGATCGAGCCCGGGTTCCGCGTGGTACACGTGCCCGCCGCTCAGGCCGTAGTCGCGTTCGAGGTCGACCGGCGTCGTCACGCGGCGCGCCGTGACGAGCTCGCCCAGTCCCGGCGCGTACCGTTCCATCGACTTCACGACGAGGTCGGCCAGGTGGTCCCGCTCGTCGTCCCAGTCGCCGTCGCGGAGCTCGTAGGGCGTCCACTGCGCGACGATGCTCATCACGTGCTCCCCCTCGGGCGCGAGCGTCGGGTCGTTGATCGTCGGGATCGTCGCCTCCAGGTAGGGCTCCTCGGAGACCCGTCCGTACTTCGAGTGGTCGAACGCCTTCTCGAGATCGTCGATCGAGGGCGCGATCACGATCCGGCCGGCGAGCCGCTCGGGCGATTCGGCCCCGGCGAACGCCGGGAGCCCGGCGAGCGCGAGGTCGACCTTCGACGCGGCGCCGGGCGTGCGGATGTTCGAGGCGCGCCAGCGCAGGTGCGGGCCGATCTCGACCGGGTCGACGAGCGTCGTCAGCGTCCGCTTGGGATCGGCCGCGGTGACGACCGCTCGCGCGTGGACCTCCTCGCCGCCGGCGAGGGCGACGCCGACCGCACGATGGTCCTCGACGAGCATCGCGACGACCTCGCTGTCCGTGCGGATCTCGGCGCCGAGGGCGCGCGCCGCGTCCGCGAGAGCCTCGGCCAACGCGCCGGGGCCGCCCCTCGCGACGGTCGACTGCCCGGCCGCCCCGCCGTCGTTCCCGGCCGAGTCCGCGAGCAGGACCGCGGTGGTCCCGGCCGACCAGGGCCCCATCGCCGTGTACTGGATCGCCCGCGCCGCGATCGCGCCGCGGACCGCCTCCGTCTCGAACGTCTCGGCGACGTAGTCGGCGATCGCCATCGGCATGGCCCGCGTCGCCTCGCGGCCGGGCTTCTTGCCGAGGCGGCGGAACGCGTTGCCGAGCTTCAGGCCGTTCATCGCGTCGACCATCGACGGGTTCTTCACGTCGGGCGGTGTGATCGCGTGCAGGTAGGACAGGAACGACGCGAGCGAGCGGATCCGTCGGTCGAACCCCGGGTAGGCCTGCGCGTCCGCCTCGGAGCGTTCGCGGAGCTCCGTGGCGGTCCGCGACGCGTCCGCCCAGAGCGTGAGCGCGGGGCCGTCCGGCTGCGGCGCGAACACCCGCACCGGGGGATCGACCGTCACGAGGCCGCGCCGCACGAGGCCGAGGTCCTCGATGACGCTCCGGCGAAGCCGGCCGACGGTGTGGACGATGCCCGGCGCCCGGAACCCCTCGGCGAGCTCGACCGTGTTGAGGATGCCGCCGACCCGCTCCCGTCGCTCGAGCACGAGCACCCTGCGGCCCGCCTTCGCCAGGTAGGCCGCGGCGACCAGGCCGTTGTGCCCGGCGCCGACGACGATCGCGTCGTAGCGTGCCGCCATCCTCAGGCCACTCGGTCCTTCGAGCCGCCCCGCTGCGACCGGAGCAGCTCGAGCGCGGCGATCCGGCCGGGCGCGCCCATGATGCCGCCGCCGGGGTGCGTGGCCGACCCGCACATCCACAGGTCCTTCAGGGGCGTGCGGTATCGAGCCCAGCCGGGCACCGGCCGGTTGAAGAAGAGCTGCTCGAGGGAGAGCTCGCCCTGGAAGATGTTGCCCTCGGTCAGCCCGGTGACGTCCTCGATGTCCTTCGGGGTGAGAACCTGCCGGTGCAGGACCAGGCTCCGGAGGTTGGGGAAGCGCTCCTCCAACGTGTCGAGCACCGTTGCGCCGAACGCGTCCCGCTCCGCGTCATTCCAGACGCGGCCGTCGGACAGGTGGTACGGCGCGTACTGGACGAAGCACGACATCACGTGTTTGCCGGGCGGCGCCATCGACGGGTCGACGAGCGTCGGGATGATGCAGTCGATGTACGGGCGGCGGGAGACCCTGCCGTACTTCGCGTCGTCGAACGCGCGCTCCATGTAGTCGACGCTCGGGGAGAAGCTGATCGCGCCGCGCAGCCACTCGCCCCTGCCGGGCTTGCAGGCGAGCTCGGGAAGCGCGTCGAGGGCGAGGTTGACCTTGCCGCTCGAACCTCGGTACTTGTAGCGCGCGACCTCGTCCCGGAAGTCCGGGTCCAGGTGCGCGGCGTCGACCAGCTGCAGGAACGTCACGTGCGAGTCGACGCTCGAGAGCACGGTCCTGGCCCGGATCTCCTCCCCCGACGCGAGCACTACTCCGGTCGCCCGCCCGTCGTGAACCTGGATCCGCGCGACCGGCGCCTCGGTCCGGATCTGCGCGCCGAGGGCCCGCGCCGCGGAGCCGATCGCCTCCGAGATGCCACCGGTGCCGCCGCGCGGGATCCCCCAGGCCCGGAACGCACCGTCGATCTCGCCCATGTAGTGGTGGAGCAGGACGTACGCGGTCCCCGGCGACCGGACGCCCTGGAACGTCCCGATGATCCCGGAGGCGGACATGGTCGCGATCAGCGGATCCGTCTCGAACCACTGCTCGAGGAACTCGGTCGCGCTCATCGTCATCAGCTGGACGAACGTGGACTGCAGCCGCTCGGGCAGCTGTTGGAACGTCCTCGCGAGGCCGACGACCGGCATCCAGTCGAAGGGGTTGACCTTCCCCGGATCCGGCGGCACGACCGACAGGATCGGCTTGATGAAGCGGGCCATGTCGGCCATCAGCTGGCCGTACTCCTCGTAGGCCTCGGCGTCGCTCCCGGACCACCGGCGAAGCTCCCGGATGGTTCGGCCGTGGTCGTTCACCCGCCAGAGGAAGTCGTCGTCGAGCGGGGTGATCGTCCCGTCCAGCGGCAGGATCTCCAGGCCGTGCCTGGGCAGCTCGAGCTCGCGGATGATCTCCGGACGAAGCAGCGAGACCACGTAGGAGAACTCGCTGAAGCGAAAACCCGGGAAGACCTCCTCCGTCACCGCGGCGCCCCCGAGGACGTGGCGCTTCTCGAGGACCAGGACCCTGCGTCCGGCCCGCGCGAGGTACGCGGCCGCGGTCAGGCCGTTGTGGCCGCCGCCGATGACGACCGCGTCGTAGCGCTCCGCCATGCGGGCCATCGTAGGGGTGGGGTCGGTCACCGGCCAAACGGGTCGTGACTACTGGTCAGGTGTTCGCGATGCCCGCGGCCCGACGCCGCGGCTACGCTACCGCCGGTCGAGCCGTCGGGTCGGCCGCAGGAGGCACCGTGAGCGTCGGGACCGCGTTCCATCCGCGCACGTCCGAGCTGAACACCAAGATGGCCTGGGGGGACTGGTCGGGCTACTACGCCGCCGCGGTCTACGCCGACTTCCACGACATCGAGTACAGCGCGATCCGCGAGCAGGCCGCGCTGATCGACGTCTCGCCGCTCTACAAGTACCTGGTCTCGGGACCCGACGCCGCCCGGCTCGTCGACCGCGTGATGACCCGGGACGTGGGCAAGCTCCGGGTCGACCGCGTCTTCTACACGCCGTGGTGCAACGAGGATGGCAAGGTGATCGACGACGGCACGGTGACGCGCCGCTCGGAGCACGAGTTCTTCTGGACGGCGGCCGACCCGACCTACCGGTGGTTCCTGCTCAACGCCGCGGGGCTCGACGTCGAGATCGAGGACGTCTCCGAGCGAGTTGCCGGCGTCGCCCTCCAGGGCCCGCGGGCCCGCATGATCCTCGAGGAGGCCACCCGGCGGGACTGGGCGGACGTGCCGTACTTCGGTCACCGGCGAACCGAGTTCGGCGGCGTGGACGTCCACGTCAGCCGGACCGGCTACACCGGCGACCTCGGCTACGAGGTATGGGTGGCGGCGGAGGCCGCGGTCGAGGTCTGGGACCAGCTGTGGGAGGCCGGGGAGCCGCACGGGATCCGGGCCGCGGGGATCCGCGCGCTGGACGTCTCGCGCGTCGAGGCCGGCCTCATCCTCATCGAGGCCGACTACACGAGCGCCCGGCACGCGATCAGCCAGGAGCAGATGTACTCGCCGTTCGAGATCGCCCTCGGCCGCCTCGTCGACTTCGGCAAGCCGAGCTTCGTGGGGCGCCACGCGCTGGAGCTCGAGCAGCGGGGCGGCGGACCGGCCCGGCGGCTCGTCGGACTCGACCTCGACTGGAACGGCATCGAGGCCCTCTACGCCCGGCACGGGCTGCCGCCGATGGTGTCGCCGCTCGTGAACCGGGACGCCGTCCCCGTCTACCGGTCGCGCGAGCAGGTCGGCCGCGCCACCAGCGTCGCGTGGGGGCCGACCATCAAGAAGATGGTGGGCTTCGGCTCGCTCCCGCCCCCGCTGGCGGTGCCGGGCTTCCCCGTCTCGGTCGAATGGAGCGTCGAGGGCGAGCGCGGGGAGGTGGCCGCCACGGTGGTCGAGCTCCCCTTCCTGGACCTCGCGCGCCGGCGCGCCTGAGCGACGCGCAACGAAAACTCCACGGTCGGGGACCCGGCGTTCGGGATAATCGAGGGACCGTGTCGAACCCCTCCCGGACGAGCCTTGCCCTGATCGCGCTCGCGGGAGGGGTGGTCGCGCTGGTGGTCGCGCTCATCGGGAGCCTCGTCGCCTCCGTCGTGGCCGGGCTGCTCGTGCTCGGCGTCGTCCTCGTCGTGGTCGTCGATCGCACCGCCGTGGATGCGGTGCCCGACCCGTCCCGGCGCCGCTTCCTCCGGCTGGCGATCGGGGGGATGGGGCTCGCGTTCGTCGCCGGCGGAACGGCGCTCGGCGCGGCCCTCCGTCGGCTCACCCGCCCCGACCCGCGACCCACGCTCGAGGCCTCCGCGAGCGACCTCGGCGCGGAGTACCTCGAGCTCGTCACCCGCGCGTACCATCCCGAGCGCTCCGGGGACCTGCAGCTCCTCGTCACGCCCTACTCGAGCTCCAACTACGCCCAGGAGTCGTTGCACCTCGTTCCGAACGACCCGCGCAGCAGCCACGCCGTGGTCTGGATGTACGGCGAGCGCGTCCCGATCGTCGCGTGGTCGCCCGGACGCATCGAGCCGCAGGACCACGACGAGCGCGTCACGCTCGCCGACCTCGCCCCCACGACCGCGGCGCTGATGGGCTTCGACGAGTTCGAGGCCGCCGACGGCGCGCCGCTGCCCGGCATCCCCTCCGTCACCCCGCCGGTGCAGCCCCGGCTGATCGTCACGTTCGTGATCGACGGCGGCGGGTGGAACGTCCTCCGCCGATGGCCCGACGCCTGGCCCAACCTCCGGCGCCTCATGGGCGAGGGCGCCACGTACCGGAACGCGATCGTCGGGTCGTTCCCCGCGGTCACGGCGTCCTCCCACGCGACGATCGGAACGGGCGCGTTCCCGAGGACGCACGGCATCACCGGCCACAACGTGCGCCGCGGCGGCGGTCCGGTGAAGGCCTGGGGCGAGCCCGGGCGCGTCGACCCGACGTTCCTCCTCGAGCCGACGCTCGCCGAGCGTTGGACCGAGTGGACCGAGAACCGGGCGTGGGTCGGCGAGATCGGCTACCAGGTGTGGCACGTCGGGATGCTCGGTCGCGGCGGCCGCCCGATGGGCGAGGCGCCGGTCGGCGTCTACTGGGACGAGGTCGGCGGCGGCGGGTGGACGCCGCACCATCCCGAGCGTTATCGGCTCCCCCACTCGACGCCGGGCCTCCAGCGCCTCGACCAGCTGTCCGCGGGCTACGAGCCGCCGGCGCCGTCGCCGTTCGACCCGACCGGCAGGAAGGCCATGTGTTGCTTCCCGCCCGTGGTCCGGTATCAGGGCGAGCTGATCGAGTCGACGTTCGACTCCGAGCCGATCGGCCACGACGAGGTCCCCGACCTCCTCTATATCAACTACAAGGCGCCGGACTACTCCGGCCACGTCTACAACATGGACGACCCGCGGCAGGCCGAGGTGCTCGGGGCGGTCGACGACGAGATCGGACGGCTGGCCGGTCTCCTGCTGGATCGCTTCGGCCCGGGTGGGTCGGTGTTGATCGTGGCGGCGGACCACGGGCAGTGCCCCGAGATCGACGCGAACGGCGGGGTGCGCATCGACCCGATCCAGCTGGAAGAGGACCTGGTGCGCGAGTTCGGCAGGAGCGTGTTCGGCCTGGTCCAGGGCGTCGCGCCGTCCGAGGTCTACCTGGACCCGCGATCCCTCGTCGACGTCGGGTTCACGGCAGAGGACGTCGCGGCCTTCCTCGCGGATTACCGCTACGGACAGAACCTCGGGCCGTACGTTCCGCCCGCGGCCGTCCGGAGGGACCGACTCGCGGAACGGGCCTTCGCGGCCGTGCTGCCGACGACGTTCATCGCCGACCTGGCCGCGCGCGACCTCTCCCGGTACGGCGACGGCCGGTACCCGGATGCCGACCCCGGGGGCATCCCGCAGATCACCTGGTGATCGCGCGGCGAGTCGCTCGAGGGGCCCGTGGTAGGGTCCGGCCGAGATGACCGCGCACAGCTTCTCGCGGAACCTCGAGCGGCTCGTCGAGATGGAGCGGCCGCTGATCCGGTTCTTCACGGATTCCGCCGCCGCGCGGATGGACCACGACGATCCGGAGACCTGCGACCTGCTGGCCGGGAACCCGCAAGAGATGGCGCTGCCCCAGTTCGTCGAGTCCCTGCGGCGGTGGTCGGCGCCGCAGGATCCCCACTGGTTCGCCTACAAGTTCAACGAGCCGTACGCGCAGGAGGCGGCGGCGGCCGGCCTCCGGGAGCGTCGCAACCTCGCGTTCGAGCCCGAGGACGTCTTCCTCACCGACGGGGCGTTCGCGGGCCTGAACCTGTGCCTCCGCGTGGTCTCCGATCCGGGCGACGAGGTGATCTTCTGCTCTCCTCCGTGGTTCTTCTACCGGGCGCTCATCGTGGCCGGCGGCGCCGTCCCGGTCCGCGTGCGCGTCGACCCGGAGACGTGGGACCTGGACGTCGACGCGATCGCCGCGGCCGTCACGGCGCGGACGCGGGCCATCATCGTGAACTCGCCGCACAACCCGACGGGGAAGATCTACGCGCCCGAGACGCTGGAGCGCCTCTCGGCGGTCCTCTCGGCGGCGTCGGAGCGGCATGGGCGACCGATCTACCTGATCTCGGACGAGGCGTACTCGCGCATCCTCTTCGACGACCGCCCGTTCCCGAGCCCGACCGAGTTCTATCCGTTCTCGTTCCTCGTCTACACGTACGGCAAGCAGCTGCTCACGCCGGGCGAACGCGTCGGCTACGTCGCCCTTCCGCCGTCGATGCCGGAGCGCGAGGCCCTCCGCGGGCCGATGATGTTCTCGCAGATCGCGTTCGGTGCGCACGGCGTCCCCGGCGCCGTGCTCCAGCGGGCGGTCGGCGACCTCGACTCGCTCACGGTGGACGTGAAGACGCTGCAGCGCCGCCGCGATCGGATGGTCGATGCGCTTCGATCGTTCGGCTACGAGCTCCATTCGCCCGAGGGCACCTTCTACCTGCTGCCGACAAGCCCGGACCCCGACGACGTCGCCTTCACCGAACGGCTCGGCGCCGACAAGGTCTACGTCCTCCCGGGCAGCCTCGTCGAGACGCCCGGCCGGTTCCGGAT
>JBOGVL010000133.1:0-7573 GCA_050692535.1 Actinomycetota bacterium
GCCGGGTTCCAGGCCGAGACCGCGGAGCCCGGCCCCGGCGGCGTCGGCGGCCTCGGCCGCTTCCTGATAGCTCCAGTCCCGCGCGGACGTCCTCAGATACGTTCGCGCCGCACGCGACGGCTCCAGGTTGCGCCCGAGGAGGTCGACGGCGGCGTTGTAGGTCCGGGACCCGTCCTGCGCGTCGGGCTCCGACTGCTTCGTCATCCGGTTCCTTCCTGCGGCGCCATCGCCCGGTCCGGGTCGAGGATCCGCTCCCACACGGACACGGGAAGCGCCTCGATCACCAGGAACGTCACGACGCCGTCGATCGCGGCCTGGTATCGCCGCCAGACGTACGGGTGCATCGGATCCAGCTCGGCCGCGAAGCAGCGCCGGAAGACCTCGTCGATGTCCTCCGCGGTGTCGTCCGCGCCGAACTCGAACTCCCGCTTCTCGATCCTCGGATCCACGAACAGCTGGCCGAGGTTCAGATGCTTGGCCTCCAGCAGGGCGCCGATGGTCGGGTCGATCCGCTTCAGGTCCACGTACGAGAGGTTGTAGGACAGCCGGACCGAGCCCATCCGGTAGCCGGTGCAGCGCGCCAGCATCTCGCCGTCCGCCGACAGCGGCGGGCTGAGCGAGGGGACGGGCGGGGCGAGCCGCCACTGCTTCAGGACGTCCAGCTGAGGAGCCGCGCCGGTCAGGGTCTCGATGGTCTGGGCGAGCGTCCGGTCGGTGATGCGGAGGACGGCCGCCGTGTCCGTCGGCGAGAGCGCCTCCTCGACTCCGTACGTCGCGACCGACCGACCGACAGCCCGGGCGATCGGCCGTGCCTCCGCGACGAGCCGCTGCATGGCCTCGATGTCGATGGCGACGCCGTCCGGGTCGTATCCCGCCTCCGTCCCCACCTCCAGGATGACCCCGTCGGCTCCGGCGGCGATGGCCGCCTTCGCCATCGCGGGGACCGTCGCCGCGTGGGGGGCCGTCTGGGACGGGTCGGCCACCAGGGGCAGGTGGCTGAGCTGCTTGATCACCGGCACCGCATTGATCTCGAAGCGAGGCTTGTGGACGGCGTCGAAGGTACGGATACCGGACTCGCACAGGATGACCTTGCCGTTGCCGTGCAGCAGCACGTACTCGGCGGCCAGCAGGAACTCCTCGACGGTGGCGCCGACGCCTCGCCGGAGCAGCACCGGGTGCTCGGTGCCGCCCATCTCGCGAAGCAGGCTGAAATCCTGCATGTTGCGGCTCCCGACCTGGAGGAGGTCCGCGACCTCCGCGGCGGGCGCGATCTGGCTGGCGTCCCCTACCTCCACGCAGAGGGCGAGCCCGTGCTCGTGCGCCACGTCGCCGAGCCGGCGCAGCCGCTCGAGGGGCAGCCCCGTCGATCCGTCCCGGTCGCCCGCGAGGGCCACCTGGCCGGCGTGAAAGATCCGACACCCGCCGTCACGCAGCAACGGCGCGAGCAGCTGCAGTCTGGCCTCGCTCCCCGAAGCCCATCGGGAGCTCACGATCACGCCGAGGGGCGCCCGCCCCCCGAGGACGACCCGCTCCTCCTCGCGCAGGGCGCCGTTGCGGATCGGCACCTCGATCCCCACGCCCTCCCCGAAGAGCTCGCGGCTGGCGAGGCGGAACGGCGCGGAGATCTGCACCAGCCGCCGCACGGACGGCAGCCGCTCGAAGCGGTCGCTCTCGACCGGACGGACGCCGTCGCCGAGCGGCACGGCGGCCCAGCCGTCTCCCCGCGTCACCTGCGCGCCGGGCAGCAGCTCCACGGCCGCCGCGAGGACCTCCGCGACCTCGGGGTCGGTCGCGCCGGGCTCGAGGAGAGCGACGCAGGACGCCGACGGGTCCACCTAGACCGACCTCCCGACCGCCAGCGACATCGCGCGAACGCGGCCCATGAACGCGCCGAACGTCGCGGCCTCGAGCGACTGGTCGCCGTCGGACAGCGCCTCCTTCGGGCGCGGATGCACCTCGACCATCACACCGTCGGCCCCCGCGGCGATACCGGCGAGCGCCACCGGCGCCACGAGGTCCCTGCGGCCGGTGCCGTGCGAGGGATCGACGACGACGGGGAGATCGCTCCGTCGCTTGATGTCCGGCACCGCGGCGATGTCGAGGCTGTTGCGGGTCGAGGGCTCGAAGGTGCGGCTTCCGCGTTCGCAGATGACGACCTGGTCGTTGCCGCGGACGACGATGAACTCGGCGGCGGCCAGAACCTCGTCGACGGTCGACGTGATCCCCCGCTTGAGCAGGATCGGAAGGCCGGAGTCCGCGGCCGACTCCAGGAGCGCCCGGTTGTCCATGTTCCTGGCGCCGATCTGCACCATGTCCGCGTAGCGGCGGGTCATCTCGACCTCCTCGACGGACATCGCCTCCGTGACGACGCCCATCCCGAGCTCGTCCGCCACCTCCCGCATGATCTCCAAGCCGCGACGGCCGAGCCCCTGGAAGCTGTACGGGGAGGTGCGGGGCTTGAAGGCCCCACCACGCAGCAGCAGCCCGCCGGCGGCCTTGACCGCCTCGGCGGTCTCCCGGAACTGCTCCGGCCCCTCGACCGAGCACGGTCCGGCGATCACCCGGATGGGGTGCCCCTCGCCGATCGGGACGCCGGCGACGGCAACGCGGACCTGCGCGGTCGGCGCGTCGACGAGTCGCTGGATCATCCGCTGCTGGCCTTTCGAGGATTGGGGAACGCGAGTCAGTGTGAGGCACCCGGGCGCAGATCGCATACGCAGCGGGACGTAGACCGCCTACCGCCGACGCAGGGTCCCCGACGACCTGGGCCGATTCGCCGCCGGGACGACGGCGGAGCCACCGGAAATCGGGAACGACGAAGGGCCGGGATCGCCCCGGCCCTTCGCTTCGCGAACGAAGAGGAGCTAGTGCATGTGGCCGTGGCCGCCGGCCGCCGGCTCCTCCTCCTCGGGCTTCTCGACGACGGCGCTCTCCGCCGTCAGGATGATCGCCGCGATCGAGGCCGCGTTCTGCAGCGCCGAGCGCGTGACCTTCGCCGGGTCGAGGATGCCCGCCTTGAACATGTCGACCCACTCGCCGGTCGCGGCGTTGTAGCCGCGCGAGTCGCCCTCGGAACGGATCCGCTCGACGACCACGGCGCCCTCGTCCCCGGCATTGTCGGCGATCAGCCGTGCGGGCTCCGAGAGGGAAGCGCGGACGATCTTGGCGCCCGTCGCCTCGTCGCCGTCGAGATCGACCTTGTCCAGGGCCGACTCGGACCGGATGAGCGCGACGCCGCCGCCCGGGACGATGCCCTCCTCGATGGCCGCGCGCGTGGCCGACAGGGCGTCCTCGATCCGGTGCTTCTTCTCCTTAAGCTCGACCTCGGTGGCCGCGCCGACCTTCACGACCGCGACGCCGCCCGCGAGCTTGGCGAGGCGCTCCTGGAGCTTCTCGCGGTCCCAGTCGGAGTCGGTCTTGTCGATCTCCGCCTTGATCTGGGCGATCCGGCCCTTCACGTCCTCCTGGGCCCCGGCGCCTTCGATGATCGTGGTGTCGTCCTTCGTCACCAGGACCTTGCGCGCGCTGCCGAGCAGATCGATGCCGACGTTCTCGAGCTTCAGCCCGACCTCCTCGGAGATCACCTGGCCGCCCGTCAGGGTGGCGATGTCCTCGAGCATGGCCTTGCGGCGCTCGCCGAATCCGGGCGCCTTGACGGCGACGGCCGTGAAGGTGCCGCGGATCTTGTTCACGACGAGCGTGGCCAGCGCCTCGCCCTCGACGTCCTCGGCGATGAGCAGGAGCGGCTTGCCGGACTGGAGGACCTTCTCCAGCAACGGGAGGAGCTCCTGCACGCTCCCGATCTTCTTGTTCACCACGGCGATGTACGGCTCGTCCAGGGTGGACTCCATCCGCTCCTGGTCGGTGGCGAAGTACGGGGAGATGTAGCCCTTGTCGAACTGCATGCCCTCGACGAACTCGAGCTCCATGCCGAACGTGTTGGACTCCTCCACCGTGACGACGCCGTCCTTGCCGACCTTGTCGAGCGCCTCGGCCAGCACGTCGCCGATCGCCGGATCGGCCGCGGAGATCGCCGCCACGTTGGAGATGTCGTCGCGCGTCTCGATGTCCTTGGCCTGGTTCTTGATCGCCTCGACGGCCACGGCGACCGCCTTCTCGATGCCGCGCTTCAGCGCCATGGGGTTGGCCCCGGCGGCGACGTTGCGCATCCCGTGGCGGACCATCGCACGCGCGAGCACCGTCGCGGTCGTCGTGCCGTCACCCGCGACGTCGTTCGTCTTGGTGGCGACCTCCTTGGCGAGCTGGGCACCCATGTTCTCCCACGGGTCCTCGAGCTCGATCTCCTTCGCGATCGTGACGCCGTCGTTGGTGATCGTCGGCGCCCCCCACTTCTTGTCCAGGACGACGTTGTGCCCCTTCGGACCGAGCGTGAGCGCGACGGTGTCCGCGAGCTTGTTCACGCCGGCCTCGAGCGAGCGGCGGGCGTCCTCGCTGAACTTCAGCAGCTTGCTTGCCATGCAGCCTCCTTCGAGTACGAACCGGGGCTCGGCGCGTTGCGCACGAGCCCGGAGGTTCGTCGGTTACTTGGAGAGGACGGCGAGGACGTCGCGGGCCGACAGGATCAGGTACTCCTCGCCCTGGACCTTGACCTCGGTCCCGCCGTACTTGCTGTAGATGACCTTGTCGCCCATGGCGACGTCGAGCGGCACGCGAGCGCCGTCCTCGAACCGGCCGGGACCCACCGCGACGACCGTGCCCTCCTGCGGCTTCTCCTTCGCGGTGTCCGGGATGACGATGCCGGAGACGGTCGTCTCCTCCTCCTCACCGGGCTTCACGACGATCCGATCCTCCAGGGGCTTCAGGCTGAAATCCGCCATGCCGTTCCTCCTCCATGCTCGGGCCCAGTGTCGGGCCTGTCGTTCGGGCCGGCACCGCTTAGCACTCGGTGCCGATGAGTGCTAACAGGATAGCCACGGGAGTGCCAGGGGTCAACGCGACCTCGGGAGCCGGGGGGCGGCGGACACCCGGCCCGGGCTCACTCGCCTCGGTAGTAGGCGCCGATCTCGATCCCGATCGGCTCCTTGGCCTCCGGGATCAGGTGCCCGATGCTGTCGCGATAGTCGCCGCAGGACCGGACCTGGGGGACGGCCCCGACCACCACGTCCCCGCCGGCGACCTCCCGGATCGCCGCCTCGATGTACGGCTGATTGAACGTCGCCCGCACGGTCACCCCGTCGTCGCTGCACTCCTCGCCGTCCGGCCCTCCGACGACGGGCTGCAGGATGATCTCCCCGGCGCCGGGGAACTTCTGGCGGATGGTCGAGAGGGCCGCGTCGATCCGCTCCTCCCACGCCGACGCATCGGGGAGGTAGTCCGCGTCGGAGATCGTCAGCATCAGCCGATCGGGATCGTCCGACCGCTCGGCGCACGGCGAGTACAGGTCTGCGCGCGTCCACATGGTGGAGTCGGGATCCGCCCAGGTGGAGATCCCGGCACCGTTGTGCGCGAACAGCTCCCAGCTGGCGTCGTCGACCTGCGTCTCGAACCCGAACCGGAACCACTGCGCCGTCTGCGAGAAGCCAATGACCATCGTGCACACGAAGGCCGCGTCGGGCGTCGGGGCGACCGATGAGCCCGACGGCGATGGCGCCGATGAGCCGCCGCCGGAGTGACGAGGCCGGAGGGACCGATCCGTTCGGCGGCCCGGGGGATCGCCTCCCGAGCACGCCGTGGCGAGCATGCCGATCAGGACCGTCCCGGCGACGAGCCGTCGGAACGAACGCGTGCCCGCGGGCATCAGGACCGCGGAGCGCTCACGCCGAGGTGCGTCGCTCGCTCACTCCCACATCGTAGACGCGGGCGATCGCCCGGACCACGGTGTCCACGTGCTCGTCGCTCATCTCGGACCACATCGGGAGCGAGATCACCCGCGAGGACGCCACCTCGGTGATGAGGAGATCGCTCGCGTGACCCGTGAGCCGGCGATAGGCCTGCATCTCGTGCACCGGTGGCGCGTAGTAGCGGCGGGTCTCGATGCCGACGTCCGCCAGCGCCTCGGCCAGCTCCGCCGCGATGAGGCCGAAATCGATCGGGTCGACCAGCACCGTGAAGTCCTTGTACGTGCTGCGGTCGCCGTCGCGCACCACGGCGAACCCGATCCCCGGAACCCGACCCAGCCGCTCCTGGTACCGATCCGCGATGGCGTTGCGGCGTTCCACACGTTCGTCGACCCCGTTGAACGAGTTCAGCGCGGTGGCGGCGTGCACCTCCGACATCCGGGCGTTCAGGCCCACGAAGCGACAGTCGTAGTCGCCGGGATTCGCGTAGTCGCGACCGATGCGGCATCGCTCCGCGAGCTCGTCATCGTTGGTGGCGATGATCCCGCCCTCCCCCGCGACCAGCATCTTGGTCGGCGACAGGCTGAAGACCTCCGCGTGGCCGAACCGGCCGATCGGGACATCCGCGCGCCGGGAGCCGAACGCGTGGGCGGCGTCGTAGAAGAGCCGCAGACCGTGGCTCCTGGCCGCGTTCTCCAGGGCCTCGGTGTCGCACGGCGTCCCGAAGATGTGGGTGGCGAGGATCGCCGAGGTCCGAACCGTCATGGCCCGGAGCGCGGCGTGCGGCGACAGCGTCAAGGTCTCGGGGTCGATGTCGGCGAAGACGGGCCGCAGCCCGTTCCACGCGACCGCGTGCGCGGTCGCCGCGAACGTGAAGGAGGGAACGATCACGTCGCCGGCCAGGTCCGCCGCGCGCAGCACGAGCATCAGCCCCGACGTGCAGGACGAAACCGCGATCGCGTGCTTGACGGCCAGGTACTCGGCCGCGAGGCGCTCCAGCTCGCGCACGTACGGGCCGTTGGTGAGGACGCCGCTGCCGAGGATCCGCTCGACGTCGGCGGCCACTCGGTCGGGGTTCGGCACGCTGGGCCGGGCGAGCGGGATCCGGTCGAAGCCTCCGTGCGGTCGCTCGGGGATCCCTGTCGTCTCGGTTGTCGGAACGGACATGGCCATCTCGTGCTCTCCTCTTGACTCGTCGGGGTCGCGCAGCACTCCAGAAGCCCCCCACGGTTGCCTCGGCATCGGGTCCGCGTCGCGTCGGGGCCCGCCCTCCCCGCGCGTAGGCCGAATGTAGGAGCCCGACGCCCGCCGGGCATCCCGCCGATAGCGCGGTTTCTCTATCGCGATTGACGTACGCGGCCCGCCGACGCGTCGGGGCGCAGGACCACCCCCGCGACGAGCGCCGCGACCGCGACCGTTGCGAAGACCGCGACGGCGACCCCGAGCGCCACGGAGGCGGCGAGGATCCCCAGCCCGCCGACGAGCGCGCCCAGGCACCAGAACGCGAGCGTCGACCGCCAAACGCCGACGCGCGCCGTCAGCCGGTCGTAGGAGTGGAGCCGGTCGCCATGCACCACTCGAGAGCCGGACCGGAGCCGCCGGACGGTCGTCAGCAGCAGTTCCAGGGCGGGGACGCCGAGGCACAACCCCGCAGCGAGCGTTCCGCGGGCCCCGTCCACGGTCCCGGCCGCCGCGGCGAGCGTCGCGAGCGTCACGCCCACCGCGTACGCGCCGCCGTCGCCGAGGAAGACTCGCGCCGGGGGACGGTTCCACAC
>JBOGVL010000134.1:0-7514 GCA_050692535.1 Actinomycetota bacterium
GCCTTCGTGAGCTCCTCGACGCGGCGTTCGGCGTCGGTGAGCCGTCCCTCCGCGACACGGGCCGCACGCTCGGCCGCCAGCGCGCGGTCCTCGGCGTCACGAAGCTTGCGCTCGTCGCGCGTGACGCGCGCGGGTTTGTCACCCCACCGGGCCGTGGACGACCGTCCGCGCCGCTGCGAGATCCCGAACAGCACCGCGAGCCCGCCCAGGGCGACGAACAGGCCGATCTGCACCGGCCGCCAGATGCGGTTGGTCTCGTCCTGGACCACGGCGTACGCCTGGGTGATCTCGACTACCGCCGACGGTTCGGTCTCGTTGGCGAATCGCAGCGGGACGTACGTGACGAACAGGTCCACGTCCGACCCCTCGAGTCCCGCCGGCGGCGCCGGGTCCGCCTCGGAGATAACGCTCGTCGTCTGCCCGTCGGCGGCCAGCTGGATCTGCGCGTCGTCGACCGCGACGAACGACTCGACCTCGTCGCGCGCCTCGGTCGAGAAGATCAGGTCGCCGTCGGGCCTCCAGATCCTGATCCGCAGCACGCGCGTGTCCGACATGATCCCGGACTGCATGTCGGCCAGGAGCTCGCGGTACGCGGTACCCAGGATGTCCCCCTCGACGGCCTCCGGCGTGACCTGGGAGGGCAGCCCGGACACGGCGTAGCGCTCGGCGCGCTCCTCGGCTTCGGTCTCGGCGTCCTGGCGCGCCCGGCTCGACATCACGAACGAGAGGCCGATGAGCAGCACGAGCACGACGGCGACGACGATCCAGATCAGATGGCCGGTCGAGCCGGCGGGAGAACGACGATTCGGGCTCATGGTGGCTCTCGAAGTGTGACCCGTGCGGCGGGGGCCAGCAACGACACTCAGTGAGCCTCGGCGTCCGAGCCGGACGCCTTGAACACCCGGAACAGGAGGAGGAGCGACGGGGCGAGGAGCAGGCCCCCGACGGTGAATCCGATCGCCACGATCCGCACGGTGTCCTGGGGGGCGGCGGCCGCCTCGGCGGTGACGTCCGGCACCACCAGGTAGGGCCACTGCGCGGCACCCCAGCCCCAGAGCACCGCGCCGACGGCCACCGCGGCGGCCGCTCGCGCGGTCCGATGGGCCCCGACGACCATCGCCCCGAGGGAGGCGAGCCCCCCCAGCGCCGACAGGACGACGAAGGCGAGCCCCCGCTCGGTCATCCCCTCCCACAACACCGGCGCCTCGCTTCGGACGACGAAGAGGCCTGCGGTGGCGAGGAACCCCGCCACGATGCCCGAGGCGATCGCCCGCGTCCGGAAGTCGCGCGCGAGCTCGGCGTCGTCCCGGGCGGCCGCCTCGACGATCAGATAGGTCGCGGCGAGGTAGGCGCAGATCGCGACCGCGAACAGGCCGGCGAACAACGACAGCGGCCCGGTCCACGCCGAGACCATGCCCGCCTCCACCTCGCCGTCGATCACGCGGATGCGACCGCTCGCGATCGCGGCGGCCGCGGCGCCGAGCAGGAACGGCGACACGAGCGACGCGATCCCGAACACCGGCGTCCACGACCGCACCCACGCCGAGTCGCGGTCGCCGTGGGCCCGGAACGCGAACGCCGCGCCCCGGAACACGATCCCGAGCAGGACGAAGCTGAAGGGGAGGTACAGCGCCACCGACAGGTCGGCGAACACGACCGGGAACGCCGCGAGCAGCCCGGTGAGCACGAAGATCAGCCAGACGTGGTTCGCCTCCCAGACCGGCGCGATCGCATCGGCGATCAGCGCCCGCTGTCGCTGTTTCCGCGGCCCGGTCGCCAGCAGGTCCCACGCGCCGCCGCCGAAGTCGGCGCCGCCGAGCAAGACGTAGAGCGTCATGCCGACCCACAACACGCCGAGGACGTAGATCACGGCGTTCACGGCGCCTCCACCTCGACCCGCGGCGGCTCGCGGACCTCGGGCGGCTCGTGGGCCTCGACCGGACCGCGGGGACGCCGCGCGAGCCGCACCAGGAGCCAGGCGCACGCGGCGCCGAGCAACGAGTAGACGGCGATCGTGCCGGCGAGGTGCCACCCGATGCCCGGGCGCGTCGTGACCGCGTCGGCCGTCCGCATCAGGCTCTGGACGATCCACGGCTGGCGGCCGACCTCCGTGACGATCCAGCCGGCCTCGACGGCGACGAACGTCGCGGGGCCGGCGATCAGCACCGCTCGCAGGAACCACTTCCCGTCGGGCAGGCGTTTGCGCCGCAGCCGGCCGACCGCGGCCCACACGCCGAGCACCAGCAGCCCGGTCCCGATGCCGACCATCGCCTGGAACGCGAGGTGCATGAGGAGCGTGTTCGGCCGGTCGGCCGGCGGGACCTCCGTCAGACCCTCGACGACCGCGTTCGGATCGCCGAAGGCGAGCCAGGACAACCCGCTCGGGATCTCGATCGCGAAGCGGGTCTCCTCGCGAGAGGGGATCGGGATCCCGCCGATCCGAAGGGGCGCGTTCGCCGTGGTCTCCCACTGGCCCTCGAGCCCGGCCAGCTTCACGGGTTGGGTCTCGGCGACGTGGCGAGCGGCCCAGTCGCCGACCACGACCTGGGCCGGCGCGAGCGCGAGACCGAGCGTCACGCCGACCGCGAGCCCTCGCCGGTGATAGGTGTCCCGCCGACCTCGGAGCATCCCCACCGCGTACACGGCCGCGACGGCCAGCCCCGTGGCCATGTAGGCGGCGAGCAACATGTGCGTCGTCATCACGGGGGTCGAGGGGTTGAGCATCGCGCGGATCGGATCGACGTCGACGAGGGTTCCGTCCTCGAGCCGGAAGCCGACGGGGGTCTGCATCCACGCGTTCGCCGTGACGACGAACCATGCGCTCGCGGCGCCCGCGACCGCGACCGGAACGCCCGACCACCAGTGCGCCCACGGCGACAGGCGTTCCCAGCCGTAGAGGTAGATCCCGAGGAAGATCGCCTCCAGGAAGAACGCGAACGCCTCGAGCGCGAACGGCAGGCCGATGACGCTCCCCCACCGGCCCATCAGCCCGGGCCAGAACAACCCGAGCGAGAACGACAGGACCGTCCCGCTCACGGCACCGACCGCGAACAGGATGCCGAACCCCTTGGCCCACCGTTTGGCGAGCGCCATCCAGACCGCGTCGCCCGCGCGGTTGGCGCGGTACTCGGCGTACAGGAGCAGGATCGGAAGACCCACGCCGAGGCAGGCGAACACGATGTGGAACCCGAGCGAGACCGCCATCTGGACGCGCCCGGCCTCGAGGTTGGTGATGGCGAGGATCGGCCCCACGCCTCGATGCTCCCACGACTCGGGCGCGTCGAACCGTGCGCGGCACGGCCGGTCTGGGATCGCGAGGCTAGGGGACCGGGCGCTCGTACCAGGCGACGTCCCAGTACCGCCCGAACTTCCGCCCCTGCTCCGTAAAGGTGCCCACGCGCCGGAACCCCAGGCGGTCGTGGAGCCGGACCGAGGCGGGATTCGGCATCGTGATGCCGGCGTACGCCCGGTGGACGTCTTCGTCCTCGAGCTCGAGCAGCAGCCGGCGGTAGAGCTCGGTCCCGACGCCCCGGCCGATGTGGCCGGGCGCGAGGTACACGCTCGTCTCGACCGACGTCACGTACGCCCCCCTGGGCCGGTGGGAGGAGCTGGAGGCATACCCGATCACCTCCGCCGCCCCGCGGGCGACGAAGAGCCGGTAGGGTCCGTCCTCCCCGTTTTCGCGGAACCACGCGCGACGCCACGCCATGGAACGCGGCTCGAGGTCGAACGTGATCGCCGTCGTCCGGACGTAGTGGTTGTAGATCTCGTTGATCGCCTCGAGATCGCGCCCGAGTGCCGCGGCGATCGTGATGCTCGCGTCGCGCACGCCTCGAGTCTGGCGCCCGGGGCGATGCGCGTGGTTACGCGCTCGTTACACCTGGCACACGACCTCGAGCGTGCCGCGAGCCAAGCGGAGACCACAACGTCCAAGGATGCCGTGTCTCCAGGCACGGAGTCACACGTCTCCAAACCCGCTCTCTGGCTGCTCGCCGACCTGGACGGAGCGGCGACGGCAGCAAATCAACCGCTGCCGGTCTAGGATTGCGGACGAGGGTAGCGGGGGAGGAGTCGGCCATGGACAAGTACCCGCTCATCTCCGACCACGGGTTGATCGGCGACCTGCAGACGGCGGCGCTGGTCGCAGTCGACGGAACGATCGACTGGTTCTGCGTACCGAGGTTCGATTCTCCAAGCGTCTTCGCATCGCTCCTCGATGCCGATCGGGGTGGGCGATTCCGGATCGCCCCCGAGCGAACGGACTGCGTGAACAAGCAGCTCTACTTCCCCGACACCGCCGTTCTCATCACGCGCTTCATGACGCCGGACGGCGTCGGGGAGGTCGTCGACTTCATGCCGGTCGCCGATCCTGAGCGCGCGACCGAGAACCACCTCTTGATCCGCCTCGTCCGCGTGGTTCGTGGCGAGATGTCGTTCCTGATCGAATGCGAGCCGCGTTTCGACTATGGCCGGGCGAAGCACGACATCACGAGCATCGAAAACGGCGTGCTGTTCCGCTCGGCCGGCCTGGAGATGGCCTTGGGATCGAACGTCGGACTCGACGTATCCGACGACGCCGTCCGAACGACGTGGACCGGACGTGCGGGGGACATCGCGGGCTTCGTCCTGGAATCCTCGCCAAAGGAGGCGGGATATCCGTCGATCTCGGGAGAACGCGTCGTCGCACTCTTCAACCAGACAGTACGGTTCTGGCGGAGCTGGCTCGCACGCTCCACGTACGGCGGCCGGTGGCGCGAGGCGATCGATCGTTCGGCGATGACGCTGAAGCTGATGACGTACGCGCCGACGGGGGCGCTCGTCGCCGCTCCGACGACGAGCCTTCCGGAGCAGGTCGGTGGAGAGCGCAACTGGGACTACCGGTTCACGTGGGTGCGCGATGCGTCGTTCTCCGTCTACGCCCTGCTCGGCCTCGGGTACACGGACGAGGCATTGGCCTTCCTCAGATGGCTCCGCGATCGCGTCGCCGAGCGAGCGGGCAGCAGCTCCGGCCCGCTCAAGATCATGTACCGGATCGATGGATCGCCCGAACTCCAGGAAGAGATCCTCGAACACCTGAGCGGCTACCGAGACTCGGCTCCCGTCCGGATCGGCAACGGCGCGTCCGATCAGCTCCAGCTCGACATCTACGGAGAAGCCCTGGACTCGGTGTACCTCGGCGGACGCCGAGGACTGACGATGGGGCACGAGGCGTGGAACGACGTGTGCAAGATTCTCGACTGGCTCTGCGAGCACTGGGATCAAGCGGAGGAAGGGATCTGGGAGACGCGAGGCGGCCGGAAGAACTTCACCTACGGCAGGCTCATGTCGTGGGTGGCGATGGATCGTGCCATCCGGATCGCGGCCCAGCTCGGTTGGCCCGCCGACGTCGCCCGCTGGAAGAGCGAACGCGACCAGATCTACCGGCAGATCATGGGGCGGGGTTGGAGCAAGGAGCGGGCAGCATTCGTCCAGCACTACGACACGCAGGTGCTCGACGCCTCCAACTTGCTGATGCCGCTCGTCGGGTTCGTGGCCCCGAACGATCCGATGTGGCTCTCGACGCTTGAGGCGATGGACGCCGAGCTCGTCTCGGACAGCCTCGTCTACCGGTACGACCCGGCCGCCTCGCCGGACGGGCTCCGCGGGTCGGAGGGGACGTTCTCGATCTGCACGTTCTGGTATGTGGACGCGCTGGCGCGATCGGGACGAGTGGAAGAAGCCCGGCTGACGTTCGAGAAGATGCTGACGTACGCGAACCACGTGGGGTTGTTCGCCGAGGAGATCGGCCCAACTGGGGAGCAGCTCGGGAACTTCCCGCAGGCCTTTACCCATCTCTCGCTGATCAACGCGGCGATCGATCTCGACGCCCAATTGGACAAGAGCCCCTCGTGGGTGGATCTTCCGCCGCCCGGCGTGGTGTAGCTACCGCTCGCTCTCGCGCCGTCCGACCTTCGGTGTCCGGCGCGCCGCTCCGCGGCGGAGCAGCGCTGGAGTTGAGTCCACGTCCCTCCAGGAGAATCCCACTGGGAGATCGACCCCTTTCGCCATCTCAGGATCCAAGCGGACCCGCGGCCCTTCGATCACCACCTCGTCCACCGGCAGCGCATTGATCGGCTGTTGGCCAGGAGTTTCGTCCAGTGGAGACGAGCGGACTCGAACCGCCGACCCCCTGCTTGCAAAGCAGGTGCTCTACCAGCTGAGCTACGTCCCCGCCGCCCCATGATAGGTGGTCGGAACGCCCGCTCGGCGGCTCACGACGGGCTGGGCGAGGGACTCGGGCTCGGCGTCGTCGTGGGCGTCGGTGTCGGCGTTGGCGTGACCCCGGGCAGCGGCTGCTCGACCATCCCTTCGTCGGGGATGCGATCGATGCACGTCCTCGGACACGAAGATGCGGAGAGGCTCGTGATGGCCGACCAGAAGTACGACGTCCGGAACGACCCGACGGTGAGCTTGTGGAGGGCGACGGACACCGTCGCCCTCCTCGGGCCGCTCTTGCCGGCGGCGACCGTGCCCATCGTCGCCTGGGTGCCGTTCTCGCGCACGCGATACAGGGTCCCGACGAGCTTGCCGCCGTCGGAGCGAACGAGCATGAAGTAGTCGACCTCGGGGTCGCCGCGGGTGTCGAGCTGAACAACGAGATAGCCCACGTCCCAGACCTCTCGAACCGTCCAGCCCGAGAACATCACGAAGCGCCACGAGGGCGGGCCGGACTCGTGCTCGAAGCGCACGGCCCGGACGTCGAGGCGCCCCCGCGTGTCGTTGGGGTCCGTCGGGCTCGTGTGGGTCGCGAGCGCTGGGAGCGCGAGCGCGAGCAGCATCGCGACGGCCGCCACGCCCAGGCCCACGAGCGCTCGCCTCACCGGCTCGCTCCCCGGCGCACGACGGCGGTCGCGCGTACCCCGAGCCAGATCGCCAGTCCGATCCCGGCGGCCACCAGCGTCGCCGGGATCAGGTCGGCGCCCGACGGGATCCCGAGCGACCGCCCGATCGGGACATCCACCCCCGCCCGCCACGCGAGGGCCGCCACGACCGCCAGGAGGCCGTTCCGCGCGAGCAGCCATCGGTAGTCTCGCACCTGCGCGGTTCCGAAACATCCGCAGTCGAGGCGCCTCCCCACGCGCATCCGCGCCGCCAGGATCGCCGCCGAGAACGCGCCGAGCGCGACGAGCGAGACCAGCCCCGCCGTCGACGTCAACCCGAGAAGGGGCAGCGCCGCGAGCGACAGCTCGACGAACGGCACGACGGCGCCGGCCAGGCGCTCGAGCGGGAGCCGGAGTCGGTACGAGCGCAGCGCGCGGCGCCAGGTCCGCGGCCGGGCGAGCTTCGCCACGCCGGCCGCGCCGAACGCGAGCGTGAGCACGGCGGCCGCGGCCGCGCCGGGCTCACTCGGGACGTCGAGCCCGGGGATCGCGAGCACGGAAGCCGCCACCACGATCGCGAGAGCAGCCGCGTGCGCGGCCCGCCATCCGATCCACGACGCGGCACCCGCGAGCCGGCCGACGAGCGCCGAACCC